>JBFGLA010000032.1:0-14214 GCA_041576355.1 Burkholderiales bacterium | reverse complement strand
GACAGGCTCGGCAGCGTGAACGCGCGCGCGTGCCAAGCGAGAACGGCCAGCGCACAGACTGCCAGAGCGACCGCCAGCCACTCGTCATAGAAACTCGGGATCGGGGCGCGATGCTCGGGAAGAAGGAAGGGCAGCGCGGCAATGAGCGCGCAAAGAAGCAGCGCGACTCGCGCTGCGGCGGATGCGCTCGCGTTTTCGGGCCGACGAAAAGCAAAGGGCGGCTCGGGGCCGCCCTTCGCGATCATAGATGTTTCGGGATCAGAGCGTGCGGCAGACCGTGTACGAGTTCGTTCCGGTTTCCTGGTAATCGCTGGCGGCGGTTCCAATATCCGGGTTAAGGGTCGTTTGAAACTGTGCGCGAACCGTCCCAGCCGCGCTCCTGCCGTCGTCCATCTGGGAATCGAGCGCAATCGCCACTTTGTCCGAAAGTCCCGCCGAGCAGATGATGAGCCCGGTCAGACCGCCGAGCGCCGCGCCAGGGGTCGAGCCGCTGGCATCACCGGTCTGGACGCCGATCTTTCCGGTAAAGGCGTTCAGTGGCTGCTGGTAGCCACTTCCCGAAATGAAACCCGCCCGGCGCAGCTGATCCCACCAGTGGCAGGATTCTTTGGTGCCCGGAGTCCCGCAGTCTTCGTTATATTTTGCCTCGACGACCCCGTTGTTGTTTCCTGCAGTCGCTGGGCTCGGTGTCGTCCAACGGGTTGCCGCATTCGGATCATCCCCCGGAATCGCCCGATAACGGTCCCGGTAGCCGTAATACGCCGCACTGGCCCCGGAAAGCTCTGAGATCGCGTTCTTGATCTTCGCCTGCACGATCATTTCCTGCCCCTTCAGAATGCCGCCCAAGAGCAGGCCGATGATCACGAGCACGATCGCAATCTCAACCAGCGTAAATCCCCTTTGTGTGGCTCTCATGAAGTCCTTGCCTCCCAGCCTCTTAAAGCGAGTAGAACGTTCGTTTGATGCGACCGGAACGCTATCAAATCTTGCCTTATCGGTCAAAGGGGTTACAACACATTTTTAAGGTAACCTGTCGAACAGGCGACGGTTTTGTCGGATTCTCGACGCCTACCTGGCACTGGCGCCGGTTCTTGCCCGTTCGATGCTAGCGCGGAGGGCTTCGAGGCGGTCTCTGAGAAAGCGCGCCTCGGCCGGATCGCTGATCCGGCCACTCGCAAGCAGCCCCCCGAGCATGATCTCCGCCGCCTCGAGCTCGTTCATGTCCTCGAGGATGAAGATCCGCATCTGTTTCGCCCACAGCGGCACATCCTCCGCTGTGGTGAGCAGGTCCACCGCCGAGGCATAGCGAAGCGCGAGCGCCGGATCGCGCAGCCGGTGCTTGGCGAGCAGCGCCGCGTGCGCGAGCCACGGCCAGCGCCGGTTTGGGTCCTTGAGGAACTCGTCGTACACGAAATCGAGCGCGACGCGGCTGCGCGCCTTGTCCGGAACTTCGGCGTACACGCGCGCCGCGGCGAAGAGCGGGTATTCGCTGCGCGGGTCGAGTTCGAGAACCGCGCGCAGCCACCCCGCCAGCCGGGAGTAATCGAGCCGCTGGTAGGGGATGTTGTTCCCCCCGCGCAGGTCGAATGCCTGCACGTAGAGCATCGCGAGGCGAGCGAGCGCTTCTGGCTCGCCCAGGCTCGCCAGGCGCAATGCCGCGGCTCGCGGCGCGGGAGGCAAGTCTTCGCCATCGGACGGCGCCGGCTTGCGCATCATGCCGACCGATATCTGCAGGGCCAGCAGAACCGCAAGCGCAACGCGAATCGAGCGCGGGACGCTGGCGACGGGTCGTTGTTCTTCGCGGATCACTGGCTGCGGCGGTAGAAGTCGAACAGCCCCGCCGCCGCGAGCAGGGCGGCGTAGAGCGCCAGGCCGGCGAGCATCGTCACGAACTCCGTTGCCGCGGGCGCGCCGTAGAGCAGCCATTCGGTGCGCGTTGCGGCATCGAGCCTGGGCAGCAAGAGGGCGATCGCGTCCACGATCCACCTTGCCGCCTGCTGCAGCAGCGTGTCGGCGGCGAGGGGTCCCCCAGCAATTGTTTGAATTGCGCCGATCGCGCGCGCGAGAAAGTAAAGGCCCAGGGTCGCGGCGAGCGCCGAGGCGACCTGGCCGAGCACGGCGGCGAAGAAGAGCGCCGCGGCGGCGACCAGCAGCGTTTCCGCGCCGAGCGACACGGCCCACAGCGAAACGGTGCCCGCGGGATTCCAGATGAGGAGGGGCAGCGCGAGCGTCGCCGAAATCGCCCCGGCGCAGACGGCAAACCCCAGCAGCTTGCCGAGATAATAAGTCGCGCGCGAAACCGGCAACGAGAGCATCAGCTCGAGCACCTTGTCGTTCGCCTCGCGCAGAGTGCTCGCCGTGACATGGGCGGCGACGATGAATACGGCGCAGGCGCGCAGCAACGCCGCGGCGAGCGCCGCCTGCAGCGCGAGGCTCTCGGTAATCGCGACCTGCGCCACGAAACCCGCCGCGCCGACCGCGGCCAGCACGCTCGCTGCCGCGATCCAGGGTAGTCCGCTGCGGCGCGCCTCGATGAGAGCGAACCTTGCGAGCGTGACCGCGGGACTCGACATCAGGGCGGGTTCTCGACTTCTCCCGGGATTTGTGCGATTTTCAACGGACACTTTAGGGAAGTAGTGCTATAGGCGTGCAATGCGCGCACCAACAATCAGGGTATTCTCGACATTGCCGTCATGCAAGCGGTGATGGCTGAAACCGTCGCGACACCCGGTCTGACCGGAGCAGTCCTCGGGTTCAGCCAGCGACGCTGGCGCCTAGTCGCTGTCGCGATGCTCGCGCTGCTGCATATCGCGACGCTGCGCGGCGTAGCGGATCCAGGGGCGCGGGCGCTGCTCATCGCGCACCTCGGATTGGTTCTCCTGTGGCAGCCTTTCTTGCGCGGCCAATACCAGATATCGGGAGCGCAGGGCCTGCTGATTGCGCTCGCCGCCGCCGCGTTGACGATGTGGCTCAACTGGTGGCTGCTCGCGTTGTGGGTAATCGTCCTCGCCGGAATCGTCGGCGGAAAGGTGTTCCAGCAGAGCGTCCGCTGGCAGCGGCGATTCTATTTCACCGTGCTCGTTTACCTGGTCGGACTGCTCACCATCGTCATTCTTCCCGAGCTAGCGCCGACGCGCGAAGCCGCGCCTGTGCTCGCGTGGGTCGCCGAGTACGGGCTCCCGGCGCTGCTCGTGCCGATGGCTTTCTTCCCGACCGAGCCGGACGCGCCGGAGACGCCGCAGGTCATCGATTTCTTCTACAGCGCGTTCATGGCGCTGGTGCTCATCGTGCTGATGCTGGGGAGCTTCACGTTCATGACGCTTGGCGGCACCGGGTACCTGGGATCGCTCACCTACACGGTTTTCACCATCGCAGGCACGGTATTCCTGGTGGGACTCGCCTGGAATCCGCGTACCGGGTACGCCGGGCTGAACGTATTCTTCTCTCGCTACCTCTTTTCCATCGGCCTGCCGGTGGAGCGCTGGCTGCACTTTCTCGCCGAGCTGGCGCAGATCGAGGCGCGGCCCGAGCGGTTCCTCGCGGAGGGCGTCGCCGGCCTTGTCCGGCTGCCGTGGGTGGCGGGCACGTCGTGGCACGCGGCGCATGGGCACGGCGAGGCCGGGCAGAAGTCCCGCTACGGCGTCGAGTTCGCGAACAGCGAGCTCAGCCTCAAGATCTATTCGCGCTACCGCTCCAGTCCCGCGCTGCACTGGCACCTGCATCTGCTCGGACAGCTGCTTGCGGAGTTCTACGCGGCGAAGCTGCGCGAGCAGAAGCTGCAGCAATCGACCTACATCCAGGCCGTGCACGAAACGGGCGCGCGCGTGACGCACGACGTCAAGAACCTGCTGCAGTCGCTGAGCGTGCTGTGCTCGGTGGTGGAGCGCGACGCGAACCGCGAGTCGCCCGAGCTGCTCGCCCTCATTCGCCGGCAATTGCCGGCGATCTCGCGCCGGCTCTCTGAGACGCTCGAGCGACTGCGTCAGCCGCAGGCGGACTCCCAGACCCGGGTATCGGCGGTCTCCTGGTGGGAAGCGCTCGTCAGGCAGTACGCCGACGAGGGCGTCGAATTTTCGGCCGATGGGCCTCGGCAAGGGGTCATGTTGCCCCGCGCGGCGTTCGAAAGCGTGGCCGACAACCTAATCCGCAACGCGCTCGCCAAGCGCGAGGCGAACGAGCGCTTGCACGTGCGGGTCGAGCTTCGCTGCGGCCGCGATGCGATCGAGCTGCACGTGGCGGATACCGGCGCGGCAGTGCCCACGGAGCTCGCGCGGGAACTGCTTGACGGTCCGGTGCCCTCGCAACGCGGATTGGGGATCGGGCTCTATCAGGCGGCGCGTCTGGCGCAAGCGAGCGGCTATGCGCTACAGCTGGAGAGCAATCGCGACGGTGACGTGCGCTTTGTCCTGCGCGGCAAGCCGGCTGCCGCGTGAGGCCGCTCTAGGGTAGTATGCCTGCGGCGATCATCCGGCTGTAAAGAACGCCGACCGGTATCCAGACCATCATATCGTCGAATTCGCCGCCGGCTGCACCGGCAGGATTCGGGGGCCTGTCGACGAAGAGCGCGTCGCCGTCCAGGTTCTCGGCCTCGTTCGCGCCACCCGGCGCAAGCGCCCCGTTCTTGCCGACAGAAAATACGATGGCGACGACCGTGTTCTGATTGGTGACAGAAGTTCCCGTCGTACAGCTCGTCCCGGCTGCGGCCGCGCTGCAGACCACGAGGTCCGCCGGCGTCGTGGAAATGTTCCAGGCGGCAGTCGGATCGTTGGCGACGTGCCGCTTGGTGAAGCGGGCGAAAGGCGTCGTGCCCCAGGACGTAATCGATACAGCGTAGCGAATGCGGCCGCCCCAGGCATCGAGCGCGAATCCCTGCGCATCAACCGATTCTGCCCCGATCGTGCGAGCGGGGAGAAATCCGTTGTAGTAAGTCGTGCAGATTCCTACGGCGGCAGGCGGGGCCGGTGCGAACGACTCGTCCCCGCCTGCGCCTGTGGCCGGACACGGTAGGCGTCCATTGACGAGCGCGAACGCAATCAACAACTCGCGCGCATCGCTGATCCGGCGCCGCGTCTCCTCCCAGTTGCGCTGCTCGACTTGCGCCGAGAGCGTGAACATGAGGCTGCCGAGCAGGAGGCCGACGATCGCTAGCACGACTGCCAGTTCGGTCAGAGTGAAGCCGCGCGGCCGTCGCGGCCGGCACGATCGCCCTTCACGCATCACGGATTGGCGTCTAAGACGACCGCGCGGTCGTTGAAATTCAGCCCGACTTTTCGCTGCTCGAACGTATTGCCGAGCGACCCGCAACTCGCTTGGTTCAATCCGTCCAGATAATTCGCGCACAGGCCGGCGGGGCGCGTTTGTCCGGGCAGCGCACGACCGGCACTGACCAGGATCGCACGCTTATTGTCCGGCGGCGTTAGTCCGGCCACCGACAGGCACGTCACGCCCGCGCAGGACAGCGGCGCGCCAGCCGCGTAGCCCGGGCTGATCGCGTAGTAAGCGAGCGTGTGCCACCCGTTGCGCAGAAACCAGCCGGTGTTGACGTCGCCCGGGTCGAGCAATGGATGGTCGGCGAGCAGATCGCCGATGCGCGGGATCGTGAACCATACCTCGACTGTCTTGCTCGCGCAGTCTTTCCATTCCACGCCCTTCTTCTTGCATTTTCCCAGGACACCGAGATCCATGTCTCCGCTGCATTGCAGCGTCGCACCGCTCGCACTCACCGTCCATGAGGCGGTGCAGCCCGACAGAAATCCTCCCGCGCTCGACGCCGCGACTGCGGGCGCTGTTGCCGCCACCGGCCCGTTCACGGAGCGCAAGGCTTGGAAGACGTTGACCGTCGCTCGAAGATTCACCGTCAGCGTCGGGAGCGCGCTGATATTGCTCAACGTGCAGATCACCTCGGTCGGGTCGGCTACCGGAGTCAACGAGCAGGTGCTGACCGCGATTCCGCTAAGCACTTGGGTATCCGCCGACCATCTCACGAAGGTGGGGTCCACCTTCGGACATCCGGGGGTGGGCGGCGAGGTTACAGGGCAATCCTGGGCGCGCGCGAGAGGAAGCAGGCCCTGGTGCCGGCCGCTCTCGCCCTGGTAGTTCGAGGCGATCGGATCCGCGAACGGTGCGGCAAAGGGAAACAGCGTCTTACCCGCGGGTACCCAAGCCGGGGCTGTTGCATTCGTGTAGACGGCGCGTAGACGCGGCGCGACATCCCGCTCGATGCGTTTGGCGATCGCCGCCTCGATTACGGGCAGGACGTCGGCAGCCGTGACCTTCAGCACCTGGTCGTTGAAGGACGGGGACGAGCCCGTCGTGGCGAAAAGCGGCGGCGTCGCGGCGCGGTCGATCACGGATTCGATGTAGTCGCAGAAGTTCGGCGGGATGGCGCCGCGCGCCTGGGTGCGCGCAGTGCATGACGGAGTCCCCGTCGTGCTGAGCGGACGACCCGGCGCGATGATCAGCGCCACGGCGGCGTTTGTCTGCCCGTCGACGGCAAGCTGACCGACCGAGTTCGAGTGAATGGTCAGCAATGTACTCGTATTCGGAAGTGCCCAACCCGGCGAGACAGCGTACCAGAGAGGTTCACCAGATGCGTCGCGCAGCTTCGGAAGCCCGAGCGTACGCCAGGGCAGTCTGCCGACCGCAGTAGGCGTGCAACTGCCGGCGGCAATCCCCTCATTCGTGGTGCCAATATTGCCTGCAGCCTCAGGGCAAGGAATCCGGCCCGGATTATCCTCAGCCGCGTCGATAGCTCTTTGCGCGGCCCAGGCGATGAGTCCTTGCTTGGCCTGCGCAAGCACGTTCGCGTTCTCGCTCCAACCGGCAGCGATCCGATTCTGAGGCGCGTTCACCGCAGATACGAGCAGCCATGCCGTGCCGAGCACCAAGAGCGCCGCCAGCGCGATCAGCGCCGCACCGCGCTGCATCCTCGCAGGAGCATGCAACGGGCGCGAGCGCGAACTCATGCGTTGCTCCTCAGCGCGCGGCGGAACCGCGGCGATGGATACGCACCTCGCCGCCGCCGATCACGTCCTGCACTTCGCCGGTGCCTCGATCCCAGGTTTCCCCGACCTTGAGTCGGACCCGGTTCTTCTCTTTATCACCGGAAACTGTGACCCGGGTGGGATCGGAACGGCCGGGATGGAGCCGCAGCCCGTCCGCTTCGTCTCCCTCCGGAACGGGTTGCCCGTTAACCCAGACGGTCGAGTTTCCTCCGGAGCGGGTCACCTTGCCGTCGATACGCGTCGCCGGTGATTGCGCGGCCGCGGCCGGCTTGTCCGGTATTCTCGCTTTGCGGCGCGCATCGAGCGCTTCGCGCTGCTCCGGGGTGAAGAAAAGCCTGCCCAGCTCCTGCGCCGCGCAGGCCGCGCTCGCGCCGGCAAGGAAAAGACCCAGCATGAGTTGCGCGGCGCGATTCATGTCTTTGCCGCCCTGTCGAGGATCGTGATCAGCTCGATTTCGCATTCGGCGCGCAGGCGCGGAGCGATCCCGCTGCTCGCCGCAGGCAGATCGGCGCGGTCCAGCCGGCAGCGCCGCACGGAATAGTAGGCGTTGCCCGATTCGCGCAGATCGCGCAGGAAGCGCAGCAGATCGCCCTCGTGCAGCAGCGCGAGCTGCACTTTCATCGTGCTCGAATAGATCTCGACCGGCGCGGGCTGACCCGGAACGGACGCGAGCAGCTTCTGGCGCTCGACCCGGTAGCGCAGATCGAGCAGTTCGCGCTCTGACCGTATCCGCTTGATCGCATCGGCCCACTCGATGCGCTTTTCCTCGCCCAGGATACCTGCCGACCTCAATTGCCGGTAGACCTCGAGCTTTTCCCTGACCTCGCGCTCCTCGTCGGCAATGCGCATGAGTCTTTCCTGTGTCTGCAGGTGCTCCGCGCGCGCTGTCAGGAGCAGGTTCTTCGCGCCGGCAAGGTCTCTCCCCGCGCTCCAGGCGAGCGCCGCGCCCGCCGCGAGCAAGATTGCGCAGGCGAGCCCCGGAAGCGCGAGCTTGCGCAGATCGTCGCCCGCGAGGGTCATGGGAGCCTCTTCGCGACAACGATGGTGAAGCGCGGCGCCTCGTCGCTCTCCGCCGCACCGATGTCGCCGGTGAGCGTGCCTTCGGGCGTGACGTCGAATGGAAGCTGGGTTCGCACCAGCCGGTAGCCGGGTAGTGTTTCGAGCGCTTCGGCGAAGCGCCGCACCTGCGCCGTGATCGCGCGATAGTCGGAGCGCTTGGTTGCCGTCACCCGCCCCGAGACCTGGAGCAATTCGGAAATCTCATCGGCTGCCGCCGCGGGGTTCTCGGCATTCGGTCGCGCGGCCGTTGCCGGCGCTTCGGGGCGGCCGACGCTCCAGGAAAGGCTGTCCAACTCGAACTGAGGGAAGCGTTCCAGCACGCCGGAGGCGAGCGCGAAGGAGCCCTCGGGGGCGGCGCTGCGGGAAGCGATACTACGGAACTGGGTTACCGCAGCCCTGAGATTGTCGGTCGACGTTTGCGTGACCGGGAAGGACGCGGTGATGCTCTGATACTTCTCGGCTGCCAGCCGGGCGTCGCGCTGACGGATCTCGGCTTGCGCGCGCGCTTCGAGCGCGTCCAGCCATTGCGATCCGGCGAACACGGTGCAGGCGGCGAATCCCGCCACGCCGAGCGCGACGATCGCGCGCTGCAATTGCCAGATGAAATATCCGTGCCGGTCCTCGCTGCGGGCGAATTGCTCGGCCGGCGGTCGCTTGATCGCGAGCTCGAGGAAAAGCTGCTCCGCGCCGGACCCGGCCTGCGCCTGCCGGACGCCGGCTGCGTCCGCCGCCGCTCTTGCGTCGACGGCGCGAAACGCGAGCTGCGCATCCGAGACCAGCGCCTGCTCGAAAACCGCGCGCTGGCCGGGCGGCGCGAGCGCGAGCACCTGGACCGGGGGGCCTTCGCGCCGGAGCACCCGTAGCGTCGAGAGATACTGCGTGAGGCGGGCGGTTTCCGAGCGCACCAAGCCGGCCAGCGCGGCCGGCGAGGCGTCCGGCAGGCGCTCGAGCCGCGCGAATCTCAGCCTGCCGTCCTCGACGAAGCACTGGCGCAGCCCCGCCCGGTTGATCGTGACGAGGATGCAGGGGCCGCGGCGCACGCCCAACGCGGCAGTGAGAGTCGGCGCGATGAGCGGCACCGAATAGAGTCCCGCGAGGCGCGCGCCCGCCTCGGCGAGCGCATCGAGCCAGGGTTCGAACTGCTGCGTGTTGGTGAACGAGGCGAGCAGCAGCCGCTCGTTGCGCCGCTCCGCGGAAACGTAGCCGAGAGACAAGGCCGCGGCGACGCGCGAATCCCGGTAGCGCTGCGCCAGGCGCCGTTCGACGATCGCTTTGCGATCGCCGCCGCGCAGGAAGGGAATCTGGTCCTCGTGGAAATCCTCGCCGGCGAGGTCCGCGACGACGTAATATAAGAGGCTCTTCTGCCGGCGCAAGTGTTCCCGGAACTCCTCGATGCCCGCGTCGCTGGCGGGGTAGCGCGCCTCGAATTCGAGCCGCCCGCGGAAGCGGCGATACACGACGCGCTCGGTAGCGGAGAAATAGAGGACGCACTTCATCGGAATCGCGATCGTATTCGTTGCGCCGCTAGAATTTGGTCTTGCTGATGGTGTCGTAGACCGGCCCCAGCACCGAGAGCATCACCCAGCCCAGTATCGCGCCGAGCACGAGCGTCAAGGCGGGCTCGATCATCGCCTGGATCTTGCCGATGCCTTCGCGCACTTCCCGGTTGTAGAAATAGCTCACGTTGAGCAATGCGGTATCGAGCGCGCCGGTATTCTCCCCGATCCGCAGCATCCGGATGACGAGCGGCGGGAACAGGCCCGCGTCCTGGAACGCCGCCGTCAGGGTCTTGCCTTCCGCGATCTGCTGGCCGACCGCGCGCAGCGCTCCTTCCAGCGGGCGGTTGCCGACGATTTCCTCGCACGAGCGGATCGCGTCGATCACGGTGATTCCCGAGCTGTACATCATTGCGAAGCTCGATGCGAAGCGCGACAGGATGATCTTGCGCAGGATCGGACCGACGAGCGGCATCGAGATCTTGTAGCGGTCGATGGCGTACGCGACATCGGGGTTGAACTTCATCGCGTACTTGATCCCGTACCAGGCCACAACGGGCGCGGCGAGTATCGCCCACCAGTAGTTGACGAAGATTCCCGACACTTCGATCAGGATCCGGGTTTGCAGGGGCACGTCCTGGCCCATGTTGCGGATGAACCCCGTCATCTGCGGAACGAGATAGATCATGAGGAAGAACGTGACCAGCAGCACGATGCTGCCAACGAAGGCCGGATACATCATGAGCTTCTTGGTCTGCGCGGCGAGCTCATCCTCCCACTTGAGCGACTCGGTCAAGCTCTTCAGGACCTCGGCGAGCCGCCCTGTGCTCTCCCCGGAGCGCACTAGGCTGACGAAAACCTTGCTGAATACCTCGGGGTACTCTTCGAGCGCCTGGGATACGTTCTTACCGCCCTCGATCGATTCGATCAGGCCGGAGGCGACCTCGCGAAAGCGCGCATTCTCGGCGCTGTCGCGCAAATCGCAGAGGCCCTCGACCACCGGCACGCCGGCCGCGGTGAGCTGCTCCATATGAAAGCAGAAGTTGATCAGGTCCTGGCGGCTGACGCCGCTCGCGCCGATGAACCGGCTCGTGTGCCGCGAGGGCGCTCCCGTGACCAGGTCAAGCCCGGATTTGGCGAGGCGCTGCTCGAGGTCGAACAGGTTGGCCGCGTCGACGCGCCCGAACACGCGCTTGCCGCGCAGGTCGATCGCCTTGTAGGTGTAGAGCGGCATGGGCGCTGGGTTTGGGTCCTTTCCGGCGCAACGAAGATCTTTACGCCATCCGGTCGGTCAGATCGACGACCCGCATCAGCTCGTCCAGGCTCGTCACGCCGGCGCGCACGAGCCTCGTGCCGTCCTCGGCGAGCGTGCGAAAGCTCTTATCGCGCGCTGCAGTGAGAATTTCGCGAGCCGTGGCACGCCGCGCGATCAGCTCGTCGATGCCCGCGCTGATCGGGAGGATCTCGACGATCGCAATGCGCCCGCGGTAGCCTTGATATTCGCACTGCTCGCAGCCGACCGCCCGATACAGCACCGCCGGGCCGGAGGCCCCCGCGCCGAGGAGACGCCGTTCCTTCGCGTCCGGATCGTAGGCCTGGCGGCACGTTCGGCACAGCCGTCTCACCAGCCGCTGCGCGACGATGCCGATGATGTTCCCGGCCATGACGTCGGGAACGATGCCGATGTCGAGCAGGCGTGGAATCGCACCGACCGCCGAGTTCGTATGCAGCGTGGAGTACACCTGGTGTCCGGTCATGGCCGCGCGAAATGCCATGTCCGCGGTTTCCTCGTCCCGGATCTCGCCGACCAGGATCGCGTCGGGGTCCTGGCGCATCATCGCCCGGATGCCGTTGGCGAAATCGAGCTTGACCGCTTCCGCAACCGAGGTCTGCCGGATGAGCGGCATCGGATATTCGACCGGATCCTCGAGCGTCATGATGTTGACGCCGTCGGAATTGATGTGGTTGAGGATCGAATACAGGGTGGTCGTCTTGCCGCTGCCCGTCGGCCCGGTGACGAGAATGATCCCCTCGGGGCGCGCGATCATGCGCTTGAGCATCTCGAGCTGCGATTCCTCCAGCCCCAGCTTGTCCAGGGGCACGATGCCTTTTTGCCGGTCGAGGACTCGCAGCACGATGTTTTCGCCGTGCGTGGTGGGCAGGCTCGCGACGCGGAAATCGATCACCCGCCCCGACATCGTCGCCGAAATGCGGCCGTCCTGCGGCGCGCGGGTCTCGGCGATATTCATCCGCGACATCACTTTCAGGCGCACGGCCATCGCCGGCCAGTAGTTCTTGTGCAGGCTGCGGATCTGCCGCAGTACGCCGTCGATGCGGTAACGGATGCGCAGGAAGCTCTGCTCCGGCTCGAAGTGGATGTCCGAAGCGCCGCGCTCGACCGCATCCGCGAGCAGCGCCGAGATCAGCCGCACCACCGGCTGGCTGTACTCGTCGCCCTCGGCGATGGTCGCGTAATCGACCTCGCCGGTCTCGATCTCCCGCAGGATGCCGTCGATCGAGAACTCGTGGCCGTAGAAATCCTCGATTGCACGCTCGATTTCCGAGTCCCCGGCGAGGCGCAGCTCGATCTCGTATTCCCCCTTGAGATGCGCCCGCAGCTGGTCGATCGCGACGATGTTGTTCGTGTCCGACAGCGCGACGATGAATCTCTTCGTCTGCCGGTCGAGAGCAACCGGGAACATGCGATAGCGCCGCGCCAGGTCACGCGGCAGGAGGCGCAGCGCGGCGGGATCGACGATGATCGTCTCGAGATCGACCGACTGCAGGCCGAGCTTCTCGGACAGGGCGTCGCGCAGCGTCGCTTCCGAAACGAACCCGAGCTGAACGAGCAGCCGCCCGACGGGGACATGGGATTTCATCTGCTCGAGCAGCGCGATCCTCAGCTGGTCTTCGGTGAGGATCCCCTGGTCGATCAGGATCTGACCGATGTGGCGCTTGGCCTGGGGATTGGCGGGCGCGTTCATCGTCATTCGATCATACCGGCGGCCCCATCGAGGGGGACCGCAAACATGTCTCAGCGTGCCAATTCCTGCACACGTTTCTCGACTGCCGCGCGCTCGAAGCTCGCGCCGCGCCGCCCGGCGAGCGCAAGAGCGCGCTGGTAGTACTCGGCTGCAACGCGCGGCTTGTGCAGGCGATCCAGGCTGACCGCGAGGTTGTACGCGAAATCGGGATTCTCGGGATCGGCCGTATACGCCTTGAAGTACGCCTGCTGCGCTTCGGCCCAGCGCTCCTGCCGCGCGTACTGGTTGCCGAGGGTGAAATGCAGCGCGTTCGCGTCCGGATCGACCGCCAGCAGGTTCTTCAAGCGAGTTTCCATGAGGACGGGGTCTTGCGGCGCGCCGCGCAGCGCGAGCATTCCGGCCTGGGCGTAGGCGTCGCGCGGATCGGCCTGCAAGAGCCTCGCGTACAGCGCCGCCGCGACTTCGGGACGCTGCGACCGGGTTTCGACCGCGGCAAGACCGAGAAGCGCGTCGCGATTGGACGGCTCCTCGCGCAGGGCCCTGCCGTAGGCCTCGCGCGCAAGGACAAGCTCACCGGTCTGGTACGCGGCGTACCCCGCTTCGACCTGCGGATGTACCCGGGTGCTCGCGGCCGTCCGTGCCGCGACGGCGGTGGATGCGGAGTCACTGGCGGGCACGCCCGCGCTGACGCCGGTCGGTGCCGGGGCGCGCGCGGCCGCCGCCGGCCGCGCGGGTCGCGTCGTCGCGCGAGCAGGCGCGGGCGACGGATCCGCCCTTCTTTCGGGTTGGGCACGGCTGGCGCTTGCTTGCGACCCCACCTCGGCGGGCTTCGACGGCAGCCCGCGTATCGCCGGCTGGGGGGGCGCCTCGACGACGGTTCCTGTCGCGCTCGTCCGCGCGAGTGTCGTCGGTTGCTCGTTGACCGGCTGGCCAGGATTAGTGTTCGCGAGCGGGGGTGGCGGCCTGAGCTGGTACCAGAAATATCCCACCGTGCCGATCGCGAACACGCCGAGCGCCGCGAGCGTGACGTAGAACGGCAGGCGCGGATTCGGTTCCCTCATCTTCGCCTGGAACACGCTGCGCGCCGCCGCCCGCTCGGCCCGTTGCGCGCCGGCGGCGGCCGGCCGCGCCGCCGGCGCGCGCTCGGGCGATGCACGGCTGCCGCCTGACTGAGCGGTCCCGGAGTTGCGGTAGTTTGGCGGCGCGGCGTGCGCGAGATCGTCGCTGAGGATTTCCAGAGGCTGAGAGATGTCGGGCAGCTCGTCGCGGGTGCGGACGTGTCGTGTTTCGGCGCTCGCGGCAGGCTCCTCGGCGAGCCGCATCTCCCCATCACTGCCGCGAGAGGCGGGCTCGCTTTCGCGGCGCTGCGCCTCTTCCTTCGCCTTCTCGGCCCGCTTGAGCGCTTCGAGCAGCAGACTCATCGGAATTTCAGCGCGCCGGCGCCGCCTCCGCTGGAGGTCTGCGCGCCGGGTCGGGTCGCGCGAAGAAGCGCTCCGTCGGCAGATGATCGCGAAAGCGGCTGAAGTCGCCGGCGATGCTTGGATCCTTTAGCACCGTGGGCCGGATGAAGATGACAAGCTCTGTCTTTCGCGTGATTTGGCGGGTCTGCTTGAAGAGCCATCCGATCAGCGGCAACTCGCTGATGAGCGGGACTCCGCCCTCGACGGTTTC
>JBFGLA010000031.1:0-14419 GCA_041576355.1 Burkholderiales bacterium | reverse complement strand
GCGAGGAATTCAAGAAGGAATCCGGCGTCGACCTGAAAAAGGACATGCTCGCATTGCAGCGGCTGAAGGATGCGGCCGAGAAGGCGAAGATCGAGCTCTCCTCCTCGCAGCAGACCGAGATCAACCTGCCCTACATCACGGCGGACGCGTCCGGACCGAAGCACCTGACGATGAAGCTCACGCGCGCCAAGTTCGAGTCGCTGGTCGACGATCTCATCGGGAAGACGATCGAGCCGTGCCGCATCGCGATCAAGGACGCGGGCGTCAAGGTGTCCGAAGTCGACGACGTGATCCTGGTCGGCGGCATGACGCGCATGCCCAAGGTGCAGGACAAGGTGAAGGAATTCTTCGGCAAGGACCCGCGCAGGGACGTCAATCCAGACGAAGCCGTCGCGATCGGAGCCGCCATCCAAGCCGGCGTGCTCAAGGGCGAGGTGAAGGACGTGCTGCTCCTCGACGTGACGCCGCTTTCGCTCGGCATCGAGACGCTCGGCGGCGTGACGACCAAGCTCATCCAGAAGAACACCACGATCCCGACCAAGGCGACGCAGGTGTTCTCGACGGCCGACGACAACCAGACCGCGGTCACGATCCACGTCCTGCAAGGCGAGCGCGACATGGCGGCAGGCAACAAGAGCCTCGGCCAGTTCAACCTGGCCGACATTCCGCCGGCGCCGCGCGGCATGCCGCAAATCGAAGTCACGTTCGACATCGACGCGAACGGGATCCTGCACGTCTCGGCGAAGGACAAGGCGACGGGCAAGGAGGCGAAGATCAAGATCCAGGCGACTTCGGGCCTCACGGAACAGGAGATCAAGCGCATGGTGCAGGACGCCGAGGTGCATGCGGAGGACGACCGCAAGGCGCTCGATCTGGTGAATGCGCGCAACCAATGCGAAGCGCTGGTGCATTCGGTCAAGAAATCGGTGAAGGAGTACGGCGACAAGCTCGAAGCCGGCGAGAAGGAAAAGATCGAGACCGCGCTCAAGGAAGCCGAGGACGTGCTCAAGTCGGACGACAAGGCGAAGATCGACGCCAAGGCGCAGGCGCTCGCTCAAGCGGCGCAGAAGCTCGGCGAGAAGATGTACGCCGAGACCCAGGCGCAGCAACAGGCGGCGGCGGGCGGCGGCGCCGGACAAGCCGAATCGGCCAAGAAGGACGACAGCAACGTCGTCGATGCCGAGTTCACCGAAGTCAAGGACAAGAAGACCGGCTGAGGCCGGACGCGAAAGACGCGCCGGCCCAGCTGGCCGGGATCGAACGGACGCCTAGCGCCGTTCATCCCGGCCGTTTTGTATCGGGCAGACAAGGGACATGGCAAAACGCGACTACTACGAAGTCCTCGGCGTGAACCGAGATGCCTCGGAAGAGGACATCAAGAAGGCGTATCGCAAGCTCGCCATGAAATGGCATCCCGACCGCAATCCGGACAACGCCAAGGCGGAGGAGCACTTCAAGGAGGCCAAGGAGGCCTACGAAATCCTCTCGGACGCGCAAAAGCGCAGCGCCTACGACCAGTTCGGGCACGCGGGCGTCGATCCGCAGGCGGGAATGGGCGCCGGCGCCGGTCCCGGATTTGGCGGATTCGGCGACATCTTCAGCGATATCTTCGGCGAGATTTTCGGCGGCGGGCGCGCGGGACGCTCCAATGTCTTTCGTGGCGCGGACCTGCGCTACAACCTCGAAATCACCCTGGAGCAGGCGGCGCACGGATTCGAGACGAAGATCCGGATCCCATCGATGTCGCCGTGCGAGACCTGCAGCGGCAGCGGGGCCAAGCCGGGCACGCAGCCGCAAACCTGTCCGACGTGCCACGGCGCGGGTCAAGTTCGGATCTCGCAGGGTCCATTTTCGATCGCCCAGACCTGCCCACGCTGTCACGGCAGCGGGACGGCGATTCTCCACCCTTGCGCCACGTGCGGGGGATCGGGCCGCGTCAAGCTGCAAAAGACGCTGTCGGTCAGGATCCCTCCCGGCGTCGACGAGGGCGACCGGGTGCGCCTCTCCGGCGAGGGCGAGCCCGGAATCAACAACGGCCCCTCCGGCGATCTGTACGTGCAGGTCCACATCAAGCCCCATCCCGTTTTCCAACGCGACCACGACGACTTGCATTGCGAGATGCCGGTCTCGTTCGCGGCGGCGGCCATGGGCGGCGAAATCGACATCGCGACGCTGGATGGGTCGGCTCGCATCAAGATCCCGGCCGAAACCCAAAGCGGCAAGACTTTCCGCCTGCGCGGCAAAGGCATCAAGGGCGTGCGCAGCCAGACGCCGGGCGACCTGTTCTGCCACGTCGTGATCGAGACTCCGGTCAACCTCACCGAGCGGCAGAAGGAGCTGCTGCGAGAATTCGAGGCGATCAGCCAGAAGGACGCCGCGCGCCACAGTCCGCGCAGCAAGTCGTGGCTGGAGAAGGTGAAGGAGTTCTTCGAGGGCTAGGCGCTCAGAACCTAGGGGCCAGGTCAGGCTCTGCGCCAGGTCGTGCCGCCCGGCCCATCTTCGAGCACGACTCCGGCCGCTGCGAGCGCGTCGCGCTCCGCGTCAGCCGCCGCGTAGTTCTTTTCCTTCTTGAGTTCCGCGCGTCGCGCGATGCGCCGCTCGATCTCGACGTCGTCCATCGCCGCTCCAGGACCCGCGCGCAGGAACTCGATCGGGTCGCGCTGCAGGATGCCGAGCACGCTCCCCAGCCCCTGCAGCTGCGGCGCGAGTTCGCTGCGGCCGCGATTGATCTCGTTGGCGAGATCGAACAGGACGGCGACCGCCTCGGGCGTACCGAAGTCATCGTCCATCGCGGCCTTGAACCGCTGCGCGTGATGCTCGTTCCAGTCCACCGCAGGCGCGGCCGCCGGCGGCGCTGATTTCAGCGCCGTATACAGGCGCGACAACGCCGACCTGGCGTCCTGCAGGTGCGCGTCGGAGTAGTTCAGCGGACTGCGGTAGTGCGCGCGCAGAATGAAAAAGCGCACGACCTCCGGATCGAATACCTTCAGGATTTCGCGGATCGTAAAGAAGTTGCCGAGCGATTTCGACATCTTCTCGTCGTCCACCCGAACGAACCCGTTGTGCATCCAGTAGTTGACGAATTCGGTGCCGTTCGCGCCCTCGGACTGCGCGATCTCGTTTTCATGATGCGGGAACTGCAGATCCTCGCCCCCGCCGTGAATGTCGAAGTGCTCGCCCAGCAGCGCGCAACTCATCGCCGAGCACTCGATATGCCATCCGGGACGGCCTTCTCCCCACGGCGACGCCCACACCGGCTCGCCCGGCTTGGCGCGCTTCCAAAGCACGAAATCGAGCGGATCCTGCTTGCTCTCATCGACATCGACTCGTTCGCCGGCGCGCAGCTCGTCGAGAGACTTCCCGGATAGCCTGCCGTAGCCCGGAAAACGGCGCACCGGGAAATTCACGTCACCGACGCCCGACCGGTACGCAAGTCCCTTCGCCTCCAGGCGCTGGATCATGTCGAGCATTTGCGCGACGTACTGCGTCGCGCGCGGCTCGTGATCCGGCTTCTCGACCCCGAGCGCGGCGGCGTCCTCGTCCATGTAGCGGATGAAGCGCGCCGTGAGGTCAGCGACCGCCTCTCCGCTCTCGGCCCCGCGCCGAATGATCTTGTCGTCGATGTCGGTGATGTTGCGGACGTATGTGACTTTGTATCCGCTGGCGCGCAGCCAACGCCGTACGAGGTCGAACACGACCATGAACCGCGCATGCCCGAGGTGGCAGTAGTCGTAGACGGTCATGCCGCAGACGTACATCCGCACTTCGCCGGGGCGCATCGGAACGAAGGGTTGTTTACCCTTGGCGAGCGTGTTGTGGATTTTCAGCATGCCGGTCGCCCAAGTCGCGCGATCTCAATCCACCTATACTCGGCCGCTCAGGAAGCTCTCATCGCGGCGCCGCGGTGGCGCCGAAAGTTGTGAATACCGGGAGGATTGGTCTAGAATGCGAACGTTTCGTAGATCCTTGAAAAGTATAGCACAATGGTAATTTCTCACGCTTTACGCCGGAGCGCTTGGCTGGTCATGGTCACGCTCGCGGCCACTTTCCTTTGCGGGTCGCAGGCGGTTCGCGCGAGCGATCTCGAGGACGCCAGCCGGTTGTTCAAATCGGGACAGCATCAGCAGGCGCTCGCTCGCGTCAATAAGGCGATCGCGGCGAAGCCGAACGACCCTCAGGCGAGATTTCTGAAGGGCCTAATTCTGGCGGAGCAGGGCAACGGCAAGGAGGCTGCGGACATCTTCCTCAAGCTGACGCAGGATTACCCGGAGCTTCCCGAGCCGTTCAACAATCTAGCCGTTATCTACGCGTCACAAGGCCAGTACGACAAGGCGCGCGATGCTTTGGAGAGATCGATCCGCACGCATCCGAGCTACGCCACCGCGTATGAGAACCTGGGGGATGTCTACGCCAAGCTCGCCAGTCAAGCGTACGATAAAGCGCTGCAGCTCGATTCCGCGAATCCAGGCGCGCAGGACAAGCTCGCGCTCGCGCGCGAGCTTGTCGGCGGTCCGCTGCGCGCCGAGCAGCCCACCGCTGCGGCCGGCTCCGTCGCAAGCGGACCCGTGGCGGCGGGATCCTCCGCCGTGCTCGCCGCCGCCCCTGCCGCCGCGACTGCATCGCCGCGCCCGCCTGTCGAGACGCCTCGCCCTGAAAAACCGGCCGCCGACATCCGCGCCGCCGTCAAGCCGCCCGCCGCCGAGAAACCTGCGCCCAAGCCGTCAGCGTTCGCGCGCATTGAGGACGAGGTCGTAAAGGCGCTCGAAGCCTGGGCGCTCGCTTGGTCGCGGCAGGATGCCGATGCCTACCTTGCGCATTACGCCGCCAGCTTCTCGCCGGACGGAGGCGAATCACGCTCCGACTGGGAAAAGTCGCGGCGGTCCCGGGTAACGGCGCCCAAGTCGATATCCGTGACGATTACCTCCCCGCAAGTGCAGTTGACGGGCAATTCGAGGGCAACCGTCACTTTCCGCCAAAGCTACCGTTCGGACATATTCAACGGGAACAGCACCAAGACCCTGGTATTCATGAAGAATAGCGGTCGCTGGCTGATCGAGAGAGAAAAGGTATCCAATTGACGCGCACATGCACCCCGATGCGGCTGCTGTTGGCCGCATTCGCCGCAGCCAGTCTCGCGATTCCGTTCCAAGCCAGCCCGCAAAGCGCATCCGCGCTGCCCGAAACCGCGCTATCCGGCGTGTTCGAAGCGATCGAGCAGAACAAGCTCGACCTCGCGCTCGCGCGAGTCGAAGCGATCATCAAGCAGCAACCGAATTTCAGGCTCGCGCACCTGATCCGGGGCGATCTGCTGCTCGCGCGTGCCCGGCCGCTGGAATCGTTCGGCAACGTGTCCAAGACTGTTTCACGCGAAAAAGTCGACGATCTGCATGCCGAGGCGATGGCCCGGATCAAGGCTATGCGTCAGCGCCCCCCGTTGGAGAGGCTGCCGCGCTATGTGCTGCAGCTCGACTCGGAGCAGAAGCATGCGTTTGTCGTCGATTCGACTCGCTCGCGACTGTACGTGTTCGCCAATGACGGCGGTCGCCCGAGCCTGGTTGCGGACTACTACGTCACTCTCGGCAAGCGCGGGGTCGAGAAGACCCGTAAAGGCGACCAGAAGACGCCTATCGGCGTCTACCACGTGACTGGGAATTTCCCGAAGCGGAAGCTGACCGATTTCTATGGGGCCGGGGCGTTTCCGATCAATTATCCGAACGAGTGGGACCGGCGCCTCGGCCGCAACGGCTACGGCATTTGGCTGCACGGCACCCCCTCGGATACGTACAGCCGTCCGCCGCGCGCGAGTGACGGATGCATCGTCCTGTCGAACCCGGACCTCGAATCGGTCGGACGCTATATCCAGGTCGGAGTGACTCCGGTGATCATCACCGATGAGATCGAGTGGAGCGACGGTGATGCGCTCGAAGCCGAGCGCCAGTCGCTGCTCGATACGGTGGAGGCTTGGCGCAGCGACTGGGAAAGCCTCGACACCGAGCGTTATCTCGGCCACTACTCGTCGCGCTTTCGCAGTGGTCGCCAGGATTTCGCGGCCTGGGCCGTGCACAAGCGCACCATCAACGCAAGCAAGAGCTGGGTCAAGGTCAGCGTCTCGCGCGTCGGGATATTCCGTTACCCGAGGGAACGCGACTTCGTTGTGGTGACCTTCGATCAGGACTACCGTTCGCAAAACCTCTCCAACGTCATGCGCAAGCGGCAGTACTGGGTGAAGGAACCGGGAGGCTGGAAGATCCTGCACGAAGGTCCGGCCTGACCCAGCCGCATTGAGGAGACCGAATGAATTTTTCGTGCATCATCAAGCCCATCGTCGTGCTGTCTGCCGCAGCCGCCTCGCCGGGTGCGCTCGCCGCGGATCCGCAAATCGATTTGCGAACAAGCCTGGGCACGATCCGGCTCGAGCTGTACCCGGCCAAGGCGCCGCAAACAGTCGAAAACTTCCTGCAGTACGTGCGGGACGGCCACTACGACGGAACCGTCTTTCACCGCGTCATCAGCGGCTTCATGATCCAGGGGGGCGGCTACGACAAGACCTACCGCCAGAAGCCCACGCGCGCCCCGGTGCGCAACGAGGCGCAGCTGGGCGCGAAGGCGGGGCTGAAGAACGAGACCGGGTCGATCGCGATGGCCCGCACGTCGGACCCTCATTCGGCGACGGCGCAGTTCTTCATCAACGTCGGCGACAACACCTTCCTCAATTGGGGAGACTCGCGCAGCGACGGCCACGGCTATGCCGTGTTCGGCAAGGTGGTCTCCGGCATGGACGTCGTGATGAAGATCGCGCAGTCCGCCACCGGCGCCGGTGGACCCTTCCCGCGCGACGTGCCACGGGACGCGATCGTCATCGAGTCGGCGACGATCGTCGGCGCGCGCTGACGCGCCGGGGAAGCCGCCCGTCGGCAAATCGAGCGCCGTGGCGCGCGTCATTTTCGTCTCGGACCTGCATCTGTCGCGCGAGCGCCCGGCGACGAACGAGATCTTCTTTCGCTTCCTCGCCGAGAAGGCGCGCGATGCCGCAGCGCTTTACGTGCTCGGCGACCTGTTCGAGTACTGGATCGGCGACGACGATCTGGTCGCCGAAGGCGGCGACCTAGGCCGGGAGGTCGCAGCCGGATTCGCCGAACTCGGCCGGCGCGGCGCGCGCGTATGCCTGATGCATGGCAACCGGGACTTCCTGATGGGGGAGCGCCTGTGCGCCGCGGCGGGCGCCACGCTCCTCGATGATCCCATGGTCGAGGAGATCGGCGGCGAGCGAACGATCCTCACGCACGGCGACGCGCTTTGCACCGACGACGTCGACTACCAGAAATGGCGCGCAACGGCGCGCTCCGAGGCGTGGCAACGGCAATTCCTGTCGAAGTCCATCGCCGAGCGACGCCAGCTGGTCGGCCAGATGCGGGAAACCAGCCGCGCCGTGACGCGTTCCAAGCCGCCGGAAATCACGGACGTCAACGCCCAGGCGGTGCGCGATCTCCTGTTGCGCCACCGCGTGCGACGCATGATCCACGGTCATACGCACCGACCCGCGCTGCACGAGATGCGGCTCGGCGGGCGGAATTGCGAGCGCTGGGTGCTCCCGGACTGGTACAGCACCGGGGGCTACCTCGAGTTCGACGGGGCTGAGCCTCGGCTCGTGTTCTTCTGACACACCCGGCCAGCCGGGGCGGCGCTACCCCAATCCGCGCCCGATGTCGGCCTTCAAATCCGCGACCGACTCCAGCCCGACCGCGATCCGCACCAGCTCGTCGGTGATGCCCGCCGCAGCCCGCGCCTCGGGCGAAATCCGCCCGTGAGTCGTGCTGGCCGGGTGTGTGATCGTCGTCTTCACGTCGCCCAGGTTGGCCGTGATCGAAATCAGGCGGGTCGAGTCGATGACGCGCCAGGCCGCTTCGCGCCCGCCCGCCACCTCGAACGACAGCACTGCGCCGGCGGCGCGCTGCTGGCGCTTCGCGAGCGCGTGCTGCGGGTGGGAGTCCAGACCGGGATAGTAGACGCGCCTCACCCGCGGATGTGCCTCGAGCCAGCGCGCGAGATCGAGTGCGCTTTCCGACTGCTTGAGCATGCGCAGCTCGAGGGTCTCCAAACCTTTGAGGATCACCCATGCATTGAACGGGGACAGGCACGGTCCGGCGGTGCGGAGAAAGCCGAAGATTCCCTCCATCACGATCGCCTTCGGTCCGAGCACGGCACCGCCGACGACCCTTCCCTGCCCGTCGAGGTACTTCGTCGCCGAATGGATGACCAGGTCGGCGCCGAGTTCCAAGGGACGCTGCAAGACGGGGGTGCAAAAGCAGTTGTCGACCGCGAGCAGGGCGCCCGAGCGTTTCGCCAGCGCCGCGAGCGCCGCGATGTCGGAGATCTCGGTGATCGGGTTCGACGGGGTCTCGACGAAGAAGAGCCTGGTATTCGGTCGCACCGCCCGCTCCCATTGCGCCGGATCCGCCGGGGAAACGAAAGTCGTGGCGACGCCGAAGCGCGACAGGATGCCGGAGAACAGCTGCACGGTGGCACCGAACACGGCGTTCGAGCAGACGACATGGTCGCCGCTCTTGAGCAGCGCCATCGCGGTGGCGAGGATTGCGGACATGCCCGATGCGGTGGCGACACACGCCTCGGCGCCTTCCAGGGCGGCCATACGCGCCTGGAACATCGCCACAGTGGGATTGCTGAAGCGCGAGTAGACGTAGCCCTCTTCGCTGCCCGAAAAGCGCGCGGCAGCCTGTGCAGCGTTGTCGAATACGAAACTCGAAGTCAGGAAGAGCGCTTCGGCGTGCTCGTGAAACTCGCTCCGTAGCTGACCTGCGCGCACACCCAAGGTCGCAAGATCGAACTTATCTGTCATGGCACACGTCCCCTGCACACGAAAAAAAAACCCGGCTCAAGCGAACCGGGTCTCTCGTCGGCACGCTTTAGCTGAACTTGTAGCGCGCCCGCAAGCTGTGGCTCAAATCGGCGCGAAAAGCAGATTTTAGCAGAACCGGGATGTCCGCGCGGACGTCGGTCCGGAACCCTACGGCGTGGTGACCAGATTCAAGTCGAGCTGCGCGGCGTTTTCGCTCTCCTCGGCTGAATCGCGCTGCGCGTCGCGACGCGCCTCGATCGCGCGCAGATAGTCGCTCGTCACGTCCCCGGTCACGTAATGCCCGTCGAAGCACGAGGTCTCGAACGCCGTGAGCCGGGGATTCACGCGACGCACGGCGTCCTTAAGCGCCTCGAGATCCTGATAGATGAGCGCGTCCGCGCCGATCTCCTGCGCAACCTCGTCCTCGGTGCGGTACGCCGCGATCAGCTCGGCTCGGGTCGGCATGTCGATGCCGTACACGTTGGGAAACCGGACCGGCGGCGCCGCCGAGGCGAAGAAGACCCGGCGCGCCCCCGACTCGCGCGCCATCTGCACGATTTCCTGGCTCGTGGTGCCGCGCACGATCGAGTCGTCCACCAGCAGCACGTTCTTCCCCTTGAACTCCATGGAGATCGCGTTCAGCTTCTGGCGCACGGATTTCCTGCGCACCGCATGGCCGGGCATGATGAAGGTGCGGCCGATATAGCGATTCTTGACGAACCCTTCCCGGTACGGGAGGCCGAGCGCGAGCGCGAGCTGCAACGCGGAAGGGCGGCTCGAGTCCGGGATCGGAATCACCACGTCGATGTCCAGATGATGGTACTCACGCCGGATCTTCTCGGCGAGCTCGGTGCCCATGTGGAGCCGCGCTTCGTAGACGGATGCGCCGTCGATGATCGAATCCGGGCGGGCCAGGTAGACGTACTCGAAGATGCAGGGATTGAGCGACGCGTTCGCGGCGCACTGGCGGCTGTAGAAATTTCCTTCCTCGTCGATCAACACGGCCTCTCCGGGCGCGATGTCGCGCAGCACGTGGAAGCCGAGTGCCTCCACGGCGACCGACTCCGACGCCACCATGTACTCGGTCCCCCGCTCGGTCTCGCTGTAGCCGATCACGGCAGGACGAATACCGTAAGGGTCACGGAACGCGAGCACGCCGTAACCGGCGATCATGGCCACGACTGCGTAGGCGCCGCGGCAACGGCGATGGACGTTGGACACCGCCGCGAAGATCGTCGGGGGGTCGAGCCGAAGCTTGAGCGCGGCGCTCTCCAGCTCATGCGCGAGAACGTTGAGGAGAACTTCCGAATCCGAGCTCGTATTGATGTGTCGCAGGTCCTGCCTGAACATCTCCTCCTTGAGCTGGTCTGCGTTCGTCAGGTTGCCGTTGTGGCCGAGGACGATGCCGAACGGGGAGTTGACGTAGAAGGGCTGCGACTCGGCGGAATTGAACGCCGACCCGGCGGTGGGATAGCGGCAGTGGGCGATCCCGATCTCGCCCGGGAGCGAACGCATGTTGCGCGTGCGGAACACATCGCGAACCATGCCTCCGCCCTTGTGCATATGGAAGGTCTTGCGCTCGCTGGTCACGATACCGGCCGCGTTCTGGCCCCGGTGCTGGAGCAGCAGCAGGCCGTCGTAAAGCAACTGGTTGACGGGTGAGCGCGCGACGATTCCGACTATGCCGCACATAAAAGCCGACTCCCGGTAAGGTTAGGGGTGCGAGTCACGCCACCCCGCAGGCCATGGGGTTCAATCATAGCGCAGCCGATCGGCGAATGACGGCGGCAGCCAACCTTTAAGCGCGAGCGCGGCTCTTGAGAGCGGCGCCCCGGCATACGAATCCTGCCACAGCGGCTGCCGGGGGAGCGCCGTCAGCCCGGCGAGCAGCGCGAATGCCAGCAGAATCAGGATGCCGCGCGCCGCTCCGAACACCGATCCCAGCGTCCGGTCGAGCCCGCTCAAACCGATCACCTTGACGAGCTTGGACAGAATAACGCCGGCCAGCGTCGTGACCGCGAGCGAAGCGACGAAAACGGCGAGGAACCCGACCAGGTAGCGCAATTCAGGGGTTGGGATCGAATCGGGCATTGCGTTCGAAAGCGGCCAAGCGAGCATGTTTGCCGCGAAGAATGCGAGCACCCATCCGGCAACGGCAACCACTTCCCTCACCATACCGCGCCACGCTCCCCAGACCGCCGAGACGCCCAGCACGCCCAGCACGACGTAGTCGAGCCAGGTCATTCCAGGCGTTGCGTGACGTTTCCAGGATCGAGACCGAGGCGCTTGAGGCTGTCACGCGCTCGCTCCGCCGCCTCGCGACTCGCGAAAGGGCCCACTCGAACCCGGGTGACTGAGCCCGACGACGTCGCGACCGGCTCGGTATAGTGCGGAAGCTTCGCCGCCTTGAGTTTGCCGACGAGATCCTTCAGTCCCTGCGGGCTAGATAATGCAGCGACCGGTACGACGTACGCGACATTCGCGAGCGCGGCTTCCGCTCGCGCTCGCTCGGCATTCGAGCTCTTTTCCCTGGCGCCGTCCACTGCTGCGCCAGGCTCGCCAGGCGCCGGCTGCGTCTGACCGCTCGATTCGGGAAGCGAAGGCGGCGGCTTCGGCACGAACGCACCCGCGTCCTCCCGGGGGATCCGGATATTCACCGCGGGGGTCGCCTGCCTCGGCTCTTGATCGAACACCATCGGCAAAACGATCACCGCCAACAGCACCAACGCAATCGCGACGACGAGCCGCCGACGACCGCGGCGCTTGAGCGAGTCGACGTCCTGCGTATCAGCCATATCCCTCTTTGCGACCCCGCTCGCGCTCGAGGTCCGCCATCACCTCGCCCACTGTTATGAACGAACCAAACACCACGATCTTATCATTCTCGCCTGCTTCCGCTCTGGCAGCGGCAAACGCTGCGCTCGGCGAGGCGTGCTCCGTAACCGGCGTACGCACGGATTCCTGAGAGAGCGCGCGTGCGAGATCGCCCGCAACTGCCGCGCGCGGTCCGTTGAGCGTCGCGACGTGCCAGCGAGTGATCCGCGGCGCGAGTTCGCGGACCACGCCCGCGATATCCTTGTCGCGCAGCATGCCCGCGACCGCGATCGTTTCCGCCGCAAACCCGCTCGCTCGCAGGTTCTCTGCCAGAGTGCGCGCCGCCTCCGGGTTGTGCGCGACGTCCAGAATGATCTGCGGCCGTCCGGGAAGAACTTGGAAGCGTCCCGCGACGGAAATCTCCGCGAGCCCGCGGCGTACATCCTGCATCGCGATGGGTAGCCGGTCCCGCAGCGAGTCGAGCGCGCATAAGGCCGCCGACGCATTGCGCAGCTGCACCATTCCGCGCAGTGCCGGAAACGCGAGGCCCGCGCGCCGGCCCGCAGGCCCCCAGTAGCTCCACTGCGCGCGATCGGCCGTATAGCCGAAATCCCGGCCGATCGCGAGGGTGCGCGCGCCGATTCGTTCCGCCGCGTCGAGCACGGAGCGCGGCGGGTCCGGGTCCGCGATTACGGCCGGCCGCCCCGCACGGAAGATTCCCGCCTTTTCCGCGCCGATACTCTCGCGCGTGCTTCCGAGATACTCCACATGGTCGATGCCGACTCCGGTCAGCACGGCGCAGTCGGGGTCGATCGCGTTGACGGCGTCCAGCCTGCCGCCGAGGCCGACCTCGAGCACGAGCGCATCGAGCCGGGAACGGGCGAACAACCAGGTCGCCGCCAGGGTGCCGAATTCGAAGTACGTGAGGGGGACACCGTCGCGTACGCGCTCCACCGCGGCGAACGCTTCGCACAGCGCCGCATCGTCCGCCTCCTGGCCGTCGATGCGGACGCGTTCGTTGTAGCGCATCAGATGCGGCGAGGTGTACAGGCCGATTCGATATCGAGCGGCGCGCAGGACGCTCTCTAGCACGGCGCAGGTCGAGCCCTTGCCGTTGGTGCCGCCGACGGTCAGGACAGGCACGGAAAACCCAGTGCCGAGACGCCCGAGCACCTCCCGCACGCGATCTAGACCGAGGGCGATGTGCGCCGGGTGCTGACGCTCGATGAACTCGAGCCACTCGGCAAGCGTCTTAGGCGTCGTCAACTCGCCCGGCGAAGGAAAAGGCTCAGGCCGCCCGCTCTTCGGGCAGACCTTCCAGCATCGCGAGCAGCGTCGCGATCTTGTCGCGCAGCTCGCGCCGGTCGACGATCATGTCGACGGCACCCTTCTCGAGCAGGAACTCGGCCCTCTGAAATCCCTCCGGGAGCTTCTGCCGGACGGTCTGCTCGATGACGCGCGGGCCCGCGAACCCGATCAATGCCTTCGGTTCCGCGATCACGATATCCCCGATCATCGCGAAACTCGCCGACACGCCGCCCATCGTCGGATCCGAGAGCACGGAGATGAACGGGAGCTTGCGCTCGGCAAGGTCGGTCAGCGCCGCAGTCGTCTTCGCCATCTGCGTCAGCGAAAGCAGGCCTTCCTGCATGCGCGCCCCGCCCGAGGCGGTGATGCACACGAACGGCAGCTTCTGCTCGATGGAAACCCGCGCGCCGCGGACGAAACGCTCGCCGACGACGGACCCCATCGAGCCGCCCATGAAGTCGAATTCGAATGCTGCGCACACGATGCCGATCGACTTGATGGAGCCCTGCAGCACGACGAGCGCGTCGCCCTCCCCGGTTTGCTCCTGCGCATCCGCGAGCCGATCCGGGTAGCGCTTCGAGTCCTTGAACTTGAGGCTATCGACCGGCAGGACTTCGGCGCCGATCTCGAATCGCCCCTCCGGGTCGAGCAGCGAGTCGAGCCGTGCCCGCGCCCCGATGCGCTGATGATGGCCGCACTTCGGGCACACGTTGAGATTCTTTTCCAAGTCCGTGCTGTAGAGAACGGCGTCACATTCCGGGCATTTCGTCCACAGCCCCTCGGGTACCGATTTTCGCGCGCCGCGTTCCGAGCGCTGGATCTTCGGGGGCAGGAGTTTCTGCAGCCAGCTCATGTCCAACTCACGCGTCGAGCGCTGCCCGGATAGGCCGCACGAGATCCCCCACGCGGGCCACGGCATTCGCCGCACCGGCGGCCTCGATTTCCTGGATGATGCGGCTGCCGATCACCACTGCGTCGGCGGTCCGTGCGACGCGGCGCGCCGATTCCGGATCCCGGATACCGAATCCCACGCCGATCGGCAGATGGGTCGCCGCCCGAATCTTCGGGATTCTCGCCTCCACGTCCGAGAGGTCCAGGTGTCCCGCACCCGTGACTCCTCTGAGCGACACGTAATAGAGGTATCCGCTGCCGATGCGCGCGACTTCCTGGATACGACGGTCGGTCGAGGTCGGGGCGAGCAGGAATATCGGATCGATGCCGTTCTCCTTCGCCAGCGCGCAGAACTGGGCGCACTCCTCGGGCGGATAGTCCACCACGAACAACCCGTAGACGCCGGCAATTTTCGCGGCGCCGACGACATTCTCGACGCCCATCTCCTCGACCGGATTTGCATAGCACAACAGCACGACCGGTGTTTGCGAATCGCGCTCCCGGAAGCTGCGCACCATCGCGATCACGTCGCGCAAACCGACGCCGTTC
>JBFGLA010000030.1:0-14534 GCA_041576355.1 Burkholderiales bacterium | reverse complement strand
GAATGCGCGTCTGCTCGGCGACCGGCTGGAGCATGCGCTCGCCGCGGCGAAACGGGGGCAGGCCATGGTCGCGGTGCTCTTCATCGACCTGGATGGCTTCAAGCCGGTGAACGACAGCTGCGGTCATGCCGTCGGGGACCAGCTATTGCAGCAAATTGCGGCCCGGATCGAGAAGGCGACCCGCGAGGAGGATACGGTCGCGCGCCCCGGCGGCGACGAGTTCGTGGTCGTCGCCAGCGCCTGGGCGCAGCGCGAGGAGATCGAGCGGCTAGCCACGCGCCTGCTGCATGAAATATCGCTCCCTGTGGCGGCGGGCGGACACACCGTATCGGTTTCCGCGAGTATCGGAATTTCCCTTTATCCCGAACACGGAGCCGACGGACGGGAACTGCTGCACAGCGCCGACGAGGCGATGTACCGGGCCAAGCGCGCAGGACGCAATGCCTTTTGCTTTGCGGCGGCCTAGCATCGCCTAGAGATCCGATAGCGGCTTGGCCTGTGCGGTGTCGTCGCGCACCCGCATGAGCGCGAGCAGTTCGACGAGCCCCCGGTGCAGGGCGTCGAGGCTTCCGGCGGGCAGATCGATAAGCGCCTGCTGCAGAACCCCCTTCAGCGGACGCGGCGCTTTGCGCAGAACCGATGCTCCCGTCGCAGTCAGGTGAAGCTGCACTCGCCGCTGGTCGCGTGAGCCGCGCCGGCGCTCGATGAACCCAAGCTGCTCCAGGCGCGCGAGCAGGTTGCTCGCGGTCGAAGGGTGAACGGCGAGATCGCGCGCCAGATCGCCCGGAGAGAGGCCCGGAGTCGAATCGATTCGCTCCATCGCCCAAAGCTGGGCGCCGCTCACGCCGCAGCGCGCCTCGACCCATTGATAGTGGCGCTGGATCGAGCGGATGACGACGCGGAACTGGCGCAACACTGCGAGCATGCGCTTGCGCGGCACGCGTCCTCTCGCACGTGAACGTGAAGCCGGCGTCTTCTGTTTCATCGCTGCAGCGCGAAATGCCGAGCGAG
This sequence comes from Burkholderiales bacterium, assembly GCA_041576355.1. Classification (GTDB taxonomy): domain Bacteria; phylum Pseudomonadota; class Gammaproteobacteria; order Burkholderiales; family SG8-39; genus JAOUFA01. Next base: position 13,523 of record JBFGLA010000030.1, on the reverse strand, counting down.
ATCAGGCGTCTGCCGGCTTGGAAAATTTGTTTTGTACAAAATATTCTCGTGGTGTACCATTTTTGCGGGCCGATTATCGACCGGTTCGCGTTCACGAGAAAGGTCCGGTCGAGTCCAGACCCGCATCAATTTCGGAGGAGGAGGGTAAGAGCAGCTGCGGCCAACACGCGTTCCCTGGCCGCATCCCTGGGGCCTGCGTAAGCAGGCCCCTTTTTTTGCGTTGTCGGCACGCCGCGACATTGACCGCGCGCCTTCGGGCCCCTACAGTGACCCATGCTCCGTCGCTTGCTGACCCTGGTCGCGCAATGAGCACCCGCATCGAAACGCCCGCCAAGCACTCGGTCGACTTCTTCGAGCAGCAATTCAAGCGCCAGGCGGCTGTAAGCGACTATGCGCTCAATCCGTTCGAGCGCGCGATCCTGCCGTATCTGTCGGGAGAGGTACTCGATCTCGGGTGCGGTCTCGGCAACCTCGCCCTCGCCGCCGCGCAGTCGGGCTGCAAGGTCACTGCCCTCGATGCAAGCCCGGTTGGGATCGCGGACCTCGCGCGCCGCGCGCGCGAGCGTAACCTTCCCGTCGAGGCGGTCACGGCCGACCTGCGCCACTACGTGCCGGGGCGGGCCTACGATTGCGTGGTCTCGGTCGGCCTGCTCATGTTTTTCGAATGCGGCGTCGCGCGCTCGCTGCTCGCGCGGCTAAGCGACGCGGCGAAGCCGGGCGGAATCGTCGCGGTCAACGTGATGATCAAGGGCACGACCTACTTCGCGATGTTCGACCCCGCGGGATACTGCCTGTTCGAGCGCGAAGAGCTTTCGATGGCCTTCGCCGGCTGGCAGACGCTCCTTTCGCGCCACGAGGATTTCGACGCACCGGGCGGAACGGTGAAGCGGTTTCACACGATCGTCGTGCGCCGGCCGGGCTGAACCGGCCCCACTCGAAAAGACAATCAGGCGCGCTTGCGCGCTCCAGCGGCGCGCGCGCCGTGCGGTTCCGGGTGGCAGGCGCACGCCTCGCCCTGCGCCGCGTGGATCAGTTCCTCGAGAATGCCGCAGTCGGCGACGCGGTGACCCGCGTCGCATTGGGCGCGCAGCGCGCCGAGCTGCGTCTCGAGCGCCTGCAGCGCGGCGCGCTTGGCACGCACGCGCTCGAGATGCCCCTGCACCAAGTCGTTCACGTCATCGCACGACACGCCGCGATCGCGCGACAGCTCGAGCAGGCGCTTCACGTCCGCAAGAGGCATATCGAGCGAGCGGCAATGACGGATGAAATTGAGCCGCTCGACATGCGCCGGGCCGTACATGCGATAGCCCGATCCCGAGCGCGCAGGCGTATCCAGCAGTCCCTCGCGCTCGTAGTAGCGCACCGTCTGCACGTCAACGCCCGCCTGGGCGGCAAGTTCTCCAATACGCATCCGGGGTCTTTGGGTCGCTTGACCCTATAGTAGCTACAAGGTCTGCAATGCGCCAATCATGAGCGCAAGCTGCTGCCAGACCCCACCACCGCACAAGAATGCAACGTACCGGCGCATTCTCTGGATCGCGCTGGTCGCGAATGCGGCGATGTTCGTCGTGGAATTCGCGGCGAGCGCGGTATCAGGCTCCTCCGCTCTCGCGGCGGACGCGGCGGACTTTCTCGGCGATGCGGTCAATTACGGGGCGAGCCTTGCGGCGATCGCGTTCGGCGGCGCGTGGATCTCGCGCGTCGCGCTCGCCAAGGGAATCGGAATGGCGCTCTACGGCGCGGGCGTGCTCGCCTACGCCTCTTGGCGCACGCTCATCGGCGCGCCGCCCGAAGCGGTGACGATGGGTGTCGTGGCGCTCGCAGCATTAACGGTCAATCTCGGCGTCGCGGCGCTGCTCTACCGCTACCGGGAAGGCGACGCCAATATGCGCTCGGTGTGGCTGTGCAGCCGCAACGACGCAATCGGCAATCTCGCGGTATTGGCCGCGGCCGCGGCCGTGGCGGCGAGCGGCTCGGTGTGGCCCGATGTCGCCGTTGCGGTGATTCTCGCCGTGCTCGGTCTTACTTCAGGCGGAGCGGTGATCGCTCAGGCGCGACTCGAGCTGCGCGCCGCGCAAGCGAGCCTGCCGCCGCGCTGATGCCGCGGTCAGCCGCCGGTCAGGCGATCCTCGATGCTGTTGGCCACCTCCTCACAGGCGGCTGCGAGATCGAGTAGCTCTTCCCGCAGGTCCGAGGCTTCGGCATGCTCGGCAAGCTGCCGATAGTTAACCGCCTGGTCACGCAGGTAATCATCGAGTTCCATGCCTGCCTCCCGCAAGAACCGCGATCGAGGAAGCTTAGTCCCGCTGCGCGAAAAAGGGATTGATTTCGCTCAACACGCGCGCGGCATTCTCCCATCCGCCTACCTGCCGCGATTACCGAGCATCTCGGCCCGAACGGCTAGTACCTCTTTCGACCAGCGTGACATGATATAGGCGAGCACCGCGTAGATTTCCTCGTCGGAGAGTTTGCCGGCGTACGCCGGCATGTCGCTCTCGTAGTCCTTGGGTGCGTACGGCGGAACGAGCCCGCGCTTGGTGATGCCGAACAGAACCTCCTCGGGATGGTGCCAGGTGTGTCCGCTGTCGTCGTGCGGCGGCGCGGGAAGCCGCCCGTTCGGCAGCCGGCGGCGCCAGTCCGGCTGGCCCTCCAGCTTTGCGCCGTGGCAGGCAGCGCATTGCTCGGCGTAGATCCTCTCGCCGAGCGCGACCTGGGTCCGATTCGAGGGATCCGCGTGCGGCGCCGGCGCTTCTTCGCTGCACGCGGCGAGCGCGACGAGGAGCGCGGCCGCGCCGAGCCGTCGAGCCGTCATGCGACTCGCACAACGGCCATCATCCCGGTCGCCTGGTGCTCGAGCACGTGGCAGTGGAACATCCACTCTCCGGGGTTGTCCGCGACGAACGCGATCTCGGCGCGGCTGTCCGGATCAAGCAGCACCGTATCCGCCCAATGTTTGCGCGGCTGCGGCTTGCCGTCGACCGAGAGGACGCGAAACGCGTGCCCGTGCAGGTGGATCGGGTGGTGCCACGAAGTATCGTTGACCAACTCCATGACGCAGGACCGGTTGCGCGCCAGCGTCATCAGAGGCGCTGCGCCGTGGTGGGCCTCGGCGATGGGCTTACCGTTCACCGTCCAGAACAGCCCTCGATGCTCGCGCTGGCTCGGCATCGCTCCCATCATTCCGCCGCCGAACACCACGCGATGCCGCTCGGCCCGAGCGAGATCGGGCTCAGGAAGCGGATTGGGCGCGAGTTGCGGAACCGGCGTCCCCGCAAGACCGGAAGCGGTGCGGTCGTTCGCGTAGCGCAACTCGAGCAGGCGGTAGGCACGCCGCGGATAAAAATCGTCCACCACGCGGTGCGAGCTGCCGGGCTCGCCGGCGCAATCGAGAACCAAATCGGCGCGCATCCCCGGCCCGAGCACGATGCGGCCGCGCTCGGGCCGGTGCGGCTCGACCGGATGGCCGTCCTGCGCGATGACGTGCGGCTCGTGCCCCTCGAAATCGAGCCCGTAGATGCGCGCGTTCGAGGCGTTGACCAGCCGCAGCCGTATGCGTTCGCCCGAGCGCACGTCGAACGACTCCGGGATCGCGCCGTTCACCGTCACGGTGTTCCCGATCCGGCCGGCGTGGCTCGCGTCTCTGCCGTTGCCGAAGTCCTCGGCGATCTGCGCCTCGCGATCGAGGCGCCAATCGGTGAGGACCCACACGATGTCGCGATCGACCCGCGGCGGATCGCGCTCCTCGACGATGAGCGCGCCGGCGAGGCCGCGGCCGAGCTGCTCCGAGCTGCCGAGGTGCGGGTGGTACCAGTAGGTCCCCGCGTCGGGCAGATCGAATTCGTAGACGAAGCGCCCGCCCTTTGCCGCGATCGGCGCCTGCGTCAGGTGCGGCACTCCGTCCATCGCGTTCGGCATCCGGATGCCGTGAAAGTGCACCGTCGTCCCGACGGAAAGCAGGTTTTCGACTTCAACCCTCAGCCGCTCTCCTTGCCGATAGCGAAGCACCGGGCCGGGGATCGATCCTTCGTACGCCCAGACCTCGGTGGGCGGATACTTTGGGCCGACCAGCGCAGCTTGCGCCGCTTGCGCGCGCAGCGTGCGAGCACCTGCCGCGTTCGCGGGGCGAATCGCCCAGGGGGCAAGCGCGAGGCCTGCTGCGGTCTTGAGGAACACGCGCCGGCCGGCACGGTCCGAAAATCGTGCATTCATCTTCAGGTCCTCGCTAGTGCGATCTCGGCGGCACTTTCCGCTGCCGCGCCTAGCCGCAGGGTGCGCCGGCGCAAGAGCAGATACGCGGCGGGCATGAGAAACATGGACAAGAGCGGTGCCGAGATCATACCGCCGACCATGGGCGCGGCGATCCGCTGCATCGCCTCCGACCCCGCGCCGGTCGCGAAAAAGAGCGGTGCAAGCCCCGCGAGGAGGACCGCCACCGTCATCGCCTTGGGCCGCACGCGCAGCACCGCCCCCTCGGAGATCGCGGATACGAGGGCGGAGTCGTCGGCGAGCCGTCCCTCGGCATTCCAGCGCTCGATTGCCTGGTCGAGGTAGAGGATCATCACCACGCCGAACTCGGCTGCGAGCCCCGCAAGCGCGATGAATCCCACGGCGGTCGCCACCGACACGCTGTGTCCGAGCGCATAGACGAGCCATACGCCGCCGACGAGCGCGAAGGGCACGCTCGCCATGACCAGGAGCGCCGAGTCGAAGCGCCGGAAGGTGAGGTAGAGCAGGAGCAAGATGATCGCGAGGGTCGCAGGCACCACGACCGCGAGCCGTTTCGCCGCGCGCTCGAGGTACTCGAACTGCCCCGACCAGGTCACCGAGTGGCCCGCGGGCAGCGCCACTTCGCGCTCCACCTTGGCGCGCGCCTCGCGCACGAACGAGCCGAGATCCCGCCCGCGGACGTCGACGTAGATCCAGCCCGAGAGCCGCGCGTTTTCACTTCGCAACTGCGCCGGGCCGTCGGCAATCGACACGTCGGCCACCTCCGAAAGCGCGGCCACCTGCCCCGAGTCGGTGACGATCGGCAAGCGGCGCAGCTTCTCCACGGAGTCGCGCAACTCGCGCGGGTAGCGCACGTTGATCGGAAAACGCTGCTGGCCTTCGACGGTCTCGGCGACGTTCTCGCCGCCGATCGCGTACGAGACGATCTCCTGCACGTCCGCCACCGACAGCCCGTAGCGTGCCGCGCGCAGGCGGTCGATGCGAAGGTCCACGTAGCGGCCGGAGGTGACTCGCTCGGCGAGCACCGAAGCGACACCCGGCACGTCTTTCACCGCCGCCTCGATGCGGGTCGCAAGGCGCTCGATCGACTCCAGGTCGGGGCCGGAGACCTTGATCCCGATCGGACTCTTGATCCCGGTCGCGAGCATATCGATGCGGTTGCGAATCGGCGGGATCCAGACGTTCGCGAGCCCCGGTATGTTTAGCGCCGCGTCCATTTCCGCAATCAGCTTCTCGGTCGTCATTCCGCTGCGCCACTCGGACTTCGGCTTCAAGCGCACGACCGTCTCGACCATCTCGAGCGGCGCCGGGTCGGTCGCGCTCTCGGCACGGCCGATCTTGCCGTGCACGCTTTGCACTTCCGGAAAGCTGCGGATCACGCGATCGGTCTGCTGCAGGATTTCCGCCGCCTTGGCCGCGGAAAGCGCGGGCAGTGCAGTCGGCATATAGAGAAGATCCCCCTCGTCGAGGTTGGGCATGAATTCGCTTCCGAGCTTCCCCAGCGGCCACGCGGTCAGCGCCACCGCGGTCGCCGCGACGGCTATCGTGGCCCACGGCCGTGCGAGACACAAGGCGAGGAGCGGTCGATAAGCCGCGATCAGCGCACGGTTGAGCGGGTTCCTCGCCTCTTCCGCGATCCGCCCGCGGATGAGGTAGGCCATGAGGACGGGAACGAGCGTCACCGACAGGCCGGCCGCGGCGGCCATCGCATAGGTCTTGGTGTACGCAAGCGGCGCGAACAGGCGCCCTTCCTGCGCCTCCAGAGTGAATACCGGAACGAACGAAAGTGTGATGACGAGGAGCGAAAAGAAGAGCGCGGGACCGACCTCGACCGCCGCATCGCCGATCAATCGCAAGTGGTCGCTCCCTTCGGGTGGGCGCCCGAAGGCGTGCGTGTGCGCCTCGAGCTTCTTGTGCGCGTTCTCGATCATCACCACGGCGGCGTCGACCATCGCGCCGATCGCGATCGCGATGCCGCCGAGCGACATGATGTTCGCGTTGATCCCCTGGTAGAGCATGACGATGAACGCGGCAAGCACGCCGAGCGGCAAGCACACGATCGCCACGAACGCCGAGCGCAGGTGAAAGAGGAACACGACGCAGACGAGCGCGACGACCAGGAATTCCTCGACGAGCTTCTCGGCGAGGTTCTTCACCGAGCGCCGGATCAGCTCCGAGCGGTCGTAGGTCTCGACGATCTCGACTCCGGTGGGTAGTCCGCCGCGCAGCGTCTCGATCTTGGCCTTCACGGCGTCGATCGTCTCGAGCGCGTTCTTGCCGAAGCGCATCACGATCACGCCGCCGACGACCTCGCCCTCGCCATCGAGCTCCGAGATACCGCGGCGCAGCTCCGGGCCGATCTGGATGCGCGCCACGTCCTTGAGGAAGATCGGCGTCCCTTCGGGCGTCGCGCCAAGCGGAATCATGCGGAAGTCGTCGAGCGACTTCAGGTAAGCGGTCGAGCGCACCATGTACTCGGCCTCTCCCAGTTCGAGCACCGATCCGCCGGTCGACTGGTTCGCCGCCTTGACCGCCTCGATCACGCGCCGCTGCGGCACGCGGTACGCGCGCAGCCGCTCCGGATCGAGCACGATCTGGTACTGGCGCACCATGCCGCCGATGGTCGCGACCTCGGCGACGTTCGGGATCGCCTTGAGCTCGAACTTCAGGAACCAGTCCTGGATGGCCCTGAGCTGCGAGATGTCGTGCCGGCCGCTGCGGTCGACGAGCGCGTACTGGTAGATCCAGCCCACCCCGGTCGCATCCGGCCCGAGCGAGGAGCGCGCGCCCGCCGGCATGCGGTTCTGCACTTGCGACATGTACTCGAGCACCCTGGAACGCGCCCAGTAGAGATCGGTGCCGTCCTCGAACAGCACATACACGTACGAGTCGCCGAAGAACGAGTAGCCGCGCACCGTCTTCGCTCCGGGGACCGAGAGCATGGTCGTCGTGAGCGGATAGGTGACCTGGTCTTCGACCACCTGCGGCGACTGTCCGGGCCAGGTCGTCTTGATGATCACCTGGACATCGGAGAGGTCCGGAATCGCGTCGAGCGGGGTCCTGAGCATCGCATAGACGCCCCACGCGGCGACGATCACCGTGGCAAGGAGCACCAGGATCCGGTTCGCGATGGACCAGCGTATGAGCGCGGCGATCATTTGTGGCTCCCGTGCGCGGCGGCTGGCGCCTCGGCGCGGCGCGCGATGCGCCGGATGACGAAGTCGCCCTCCTTGTTGGCCGTGCCGCCGATCTCGAAATCGACCGCGTCGCCCGGTTTGAGCGCGGCGAGCTGCGCCGCGTTCTCGACCACGAACTCCATCGTCATCGCCGGCCATTTCAGCGATGCAATGGGATCGTGCTCCAGCTCGATGCGCGCCTTGGCGGCATCCAGCGCCGCCACTTTGCCCTGCCCCCTGTGCGTGTCGGTCGCAGACGCCGGCTCGCGTCCCGCTTCGATGCGCGCGAGCGCGCCGCGCAGGCTCGCTTCCGAATCGATGAGAAACTGGCCGGAGACTACGACCCGCTCGCCGGCGCTCAGGCCCCTCAGGATCTCGGTGTGGCCCTCCGACTCCGCGCCGGTCTCGATCGCCGCCGGGCGGAATCGCCCGCCCTCCTCGGCAAGGATCGCGACGCTGCGCGTCCCGGTGCGTATGATCGCCTCGCTTGGCACCGCGAGCGCCTTGCGCGGCGCGGTCGAAAGGGCTACCTCGGCGAACATGCCCGGCTTGAGCAGCCGCTCGGGATTGGCGAGCGTGACGCGCGCGCGCACCGTGCGCGTCTGCGCGTTCAGTTCCGGATAGATGTAATCGATCTTTCCCTCGAAAGCACGTCCAGGGAGCGGGGCGAGAGCGGCGCGGGCGTGCACGCCCTCGGCGAGGAACGCGCTCTGGCTCTCGGGCACCTCGACCGTGATCCAGACGCCGGACAGATCGACGAGGGTGAAGATCGGCATGCCGACCGATATCGCCTGTCCCTCGCGCACCGCCAACTCGGAGACGATGCCGTCGATCGGCGCGCGCAGCGCGAAGCGCCGCACGGGCTTCGCGCCCGCCTCGACGCGACGGATCTCCTCTTCGGAGAGGCCCGATAGCGCGAGCCGCTCGCGCGCCGCCTGCGCGAGCGCCTTGTCCGCGGGATTCGCGCGCGCGAGTTGCCGCGCGAGCAGGTACTCCTGCTGCAGTCCGTACCACTCGGGCGAATAGACTTCGGCGAGAACCTCGTTGCGCCTGACCGGGTCGTTCACGGCGCGCACCGCGAGACGCTCGACGAATCCCGCGAGGCGCGACTGCACCTGGACGATGCGGCGCTCGTCCGCCCGCACGTAGCCCACCGTGCGCAGCTCGTTCGCGAACTCAGCCGGCTCCGCGACCGCGGTGCGCAGGCCGAGGTTCTGGGCGACGCGCGGGCTGACGCTCACGCCGCCCTTTTCCTCGCCCGCCTCGTCCGCGTACACGGGCACGAGATCCATGTTCATGAAGGGCGACTTTCCCGGTTTCTCGAACCGGTGCTGCGGATACATCGGGTCGCGCCAGTAGAGGATCTTTCTTCCGCCCGCCTCGGGCTTGGCGTTCGTCGCGGCGTTGCCGTTCCCGTGCCGGTCGCCCAGCCAGTACCCGGCCGCACCCAGCGCGGCCGCAAGGACGATCATGGTCGTCACTGTCTTCGCTTTCATGTCATTCTCCTCTCGGCGCCGCCTCGAAGTACTCGAGCGCAGCGCGCGCTTTGGCCTGCGTGACTTCTACTGCGAGCCGCTGGATGCGCGCCTCGAAAAGCGAGCGCCGCGCTTCGAGCACGGCGCCGAGCTCCGCGCGTCCGGCGCGGTAGGAGGCGAGCAGCGCCTCGATCCGCGCCTCGCCTTGGGGCAGGATGCCCCGGTCGTAGTTGGCGAGCCGCTCGCCCGAGCGGCGCCACTCGCTCCACGCCGCCTCCAGCTCGGCGCGCAGCATGCGCAGGCGGTCGAGGCGCTGCTCGCGCGCGCGGTCGCGCTGCGCAAACGAGGCAGCGACGCGCCGGTCCTGCCGGTCCTGCTTCCACAGCGGCAACTCGAAGGCCATCTGGAAGAGCACCATGTCCGAGCGCTCCGCGCCCTCCCGGAACATGTAGCCGACTTCCCACGATCGGTCCGGCTTCGACGCTTCGCGCGCAAGGCGCACGTCGGCGTCGGCGAGCGCTTCGCCGCGCTCGGCGGCCGCGTGCTGCGGATGCGCTTCGAGCGCCGCCGCGAGCATCGCGAGCGGCGGCGGCTCGCGCCATTGCGGCAGCGCCGCCGGCGACTCGCTGTGGGCCGCCTCTCCGACCCAGCGCGCGAGCTCGGCCCGCGCGCGCTCGCCCTGCTGCGCCAGCTCGATCACCCGGTCCTCCGCTAGATGCAGCATCTGGCGTGCGGCGATGATCTCCGCCTGCGACCCGCGTCCGGCGGAGGCGGCGACCGTGGCCGCCTGGATCGCGCGCCGCGTCTCCTCCTGCAGCGCGCGCACCAAGCGCTCGGCTTCGAGGGGGCCGTAGACCCCGAGCCAGGCGATGGCGACGTCGCGCCGGATCGCCTGCGCCTGGCTTCTGCGCTCGGCAGCGAGCTGTGCCCCTTCCGCGCGCGTGCGCTCGGCGCGCAGGCGCCGCTTGTCTCCGCCCGGGACCATCTGTTCGTAGCTGATCGCCCACTGCGTCATGTCCTCGCGCGCCTGTGGGAATCCCCGGGTCGGGAAATTGAGCGCACCGAGCTTGATGCGCGGGTCGGGCAGCTCGCCGTCGGCCACCGCCGCCTCTTCCATGGCGCGCGCGCTCAGCTCGAGCGCGCGTAAAGACGGCTGGTTCTCCAGCGCGAGCGCGCGGGCGCGCTCGAGCGTAAGCAGGCGCGAGGCGGCCGGCTTTCCCGTGTCCGCGCCCGCTGCTCCCGCCGCAAGCAGCGCGGCGAACAGCATGACTCGATATGGCATTGCATTCCCTTCCTGTGCTGCATCGTTCACTTCGTTGCGCGCCGCGCCCGGAGGGCGCATGCGCATCTACGGCGATCGAATCGCCGAAACCGATGAAGAGAAGAGCGCGATCAGCGCGGAGGCTGGAAGGGAGCCGGACCGGAGTGGGAAGCGTAGCGCGGCTGTGGCCAAGTGGCGTGCGCCGCGAGAATGCGTGCAGCAGAAAACGGAGTGACGGACGGGCCGATAGCTACGCTGGCCGAAGCGAGTCCGCATTGCAGCGCGCAGTCGATCGCAGCCGGCTCGTCGCAACCGCAATCGGGCGCCGATTCGCCGCCGAACGAGGACTGCGCGCAGTGGGGCTCGGCGGCGAACGCGCTCGAATGGATCGCACCCAACCCGAGCGCCGCGCACAGCAGAAAAACCGTAAGCTGCCGCAGAAATTTCGCCGTGCGCGTCATTTCGGGCTTACCGTCGGTCGCGCGCCGGATCAGCGCGCCGCCCAGCGCAACCGCAGCGCGTTGCCGATCACCGATACCGAACTGAAGCTCATCGCCGCGGCGGCGATGATCGGGCTGAGCAACACACCGAAGAAGGGATAGAGCACGCCTGCAGCCACGGGCACCCCGAGCGAGTTATAGACAAAAGCGAAGAACAGATTCTGCCGGATATTGACCACGGTGGCGCGGGAAAGTTGCCGCGCGCGCACGATGCCGCGCAAGTCCCCTTTGACGAGCGTGACTTTTGCGCTCTCCATCGCGATATCGGTGCCGGTGCCCATCGCGATCCCGACGTCGGCCTGGGCGAGCGCCGGGGCGTCGTTGATGCCGTCGCCCGCCATGGCGACGCGCTTGCCTTCGGCCTGCAGGCGCTTGACGACCGCCGACTTGTCCTGCGGCAGTACCTCGGCGACCACCTGATCGAGACCGAGCTTGGCCGCCACCGCCTCAGCCGTGCGCTTGTTGTCACCGGTGAGCATGATGATCTCGAGCCCCTCGGCGCGCAGCGCCGCGAGCGCCTCGGGAGTCGTGTCCTTGATCGGATCGGCGACCGAGACGAGCCCGGCGAGCCTTCCCTCGACGGCGAGGAACATCACCGTCTTGCCCTCGGCGCGCAGCGCGTCGGCACGCGCCGCCGCCTCGCCCGCCGCCGCGCCTTGCTCCTTCATCATCGCGAGGTTGCCGAGCGCGACCTTCTTTCCGCTCCACGAGCCGGACACCCCTCGCCCGGTGTGCGACTCGAACCCCTCGATCTTCGCGGGCTCGACCTGGCGCTCTTTCGCGCCGGCGACGATCGCGGCGGCAAGCGGGTGCTCGCTCATCGTCTCGAGGCCGGCCGCGACTTCGAGCACCGACCTTTCTTCGAACCCGGCGAGCGCCGCGACGTCCTGCAGCACCGGGCGGCCGAGGGTGAGGGTGCCGGTCTTGTCGACGACGAGCGTGGTCACCTTCTTCATCGTCTCGATCGCCTCGGCGTCGCGAAAGAGGACGCCGAACCCGGCGCCGCGTCCGGTCGCGACCATGATCGAGATCGGCGTGGCGAGCCCGAGCGCGCAGGGGCAGGCGATGATCAGCACCGCGACCGCGTTGATGAGCGCGTACGCCATGCGCGGCGCCGGCCCCCAGATTCCCCAGACGATGAAGGTGAGCACTGCAACCGCGACCACGGCCGGCACGAACCAGAGAGAGACGCGGTCGGCGAGCTTCTGCAGCGGCGCGCGGCTGCGCTGCGCCTCCGCCACCAGATGCACAATCTGCGACAGCAGCGTCTCGGCGCCGACGTGCTTCGCCTCGATGACGAGCGCGCCGGTCTGGTTGATCGTCGCGCCGATCACTTTCGCGCCAGCTTCCTTAGCCACCGGCAAGGGCTCGCCGGTGATCATCGACTCGTCGACCGCGCTGCGTCCTTCGACCACCGTGCCATCCACCGGCACCTTCTCGCCCGGACGCACGCGCAGCCTGTCGCCGACCTGCACCGCATCGAGCGGCACGTCTTCGTCGGTGCCGTCGGCGCTGACGCGGCGCGCGGTCTTGGGCGCGAGCCCGAGCAGCGCGCGGATCGCGGCGCTCGTCTTGCCGCGCGCGCGCAATTCGAGCACCTCGCCGAGGAGCACGAGCGTCACGATCACCGCCGCGGCCTCGTAGTACACCGCGACCTGTCCGCCCGCTTCGCGAAACGACTCCGGGAAGATCCCGGGCGCGAAGGTCGCGACCAGGCTGTAGGCATAGGCGACGCCGACCCCGAGGCCGATCAGCGTGTACATATTGGGATGGCCGCCGCGCGCCCCCGCCCAGCCGCGCAGGAAGTACGTCCATGCGCCCCAGAGCACGACCGGCGTCGCGAGCAGCGTCTCGGCGGCGCGCAGCCATCCAGCCGGAAGATCGCCGATCCAGCGTAGTCCCGGAATATGCGGTCCCATCGCGATCAGCACGATCGGCACCGTCAGCGCGACGCTCACCCAGAAGCGGAACGTGACCCGCGCGATCTCCTCGTTCTCCGCATCCGCCGCCGGAACGCGCGGCTCGAGCGCCATGCCGCAGATCGGGCAGAACCCGGGCTGCGGGCGGACGACCTGCGGGTGCATCGGGCAGGTCCACTCCCCCGCGGCGGCGGGGGCGGGTCTCCGAGCAGCGTGATGTGCGTGCGCAGCGTGGCGACCGGCTTCTTTCATTGAAGAAGAAGACGCATCACCGGCGATAGGGTATCGCTGCAAACCCCCGCGCGGTTATACCGAAGTCGCCGGATAGCCCGCGTCTCCCAGCGCGCGGGTGATCTCAGCGACCGGATGCGTGCTCTCGATCCGCACCCGTTTCGACCCGACATCCGCGTCGACGCTCGCCCCCGGGTCGATCGACTTCACGGTCTGGGTAATCGTCTTCACGCAGTGGCCGCAAGTCATGTCCTTCACATTCAGTTCGATCATGGTCTTCCTCCGTTGTGAGAATGCGCGCAGAATGCACCTTCCTATGGTGGGAAGGTCAAGCCCGACGCGCTCGGCGCTGGGGCGCTTGACCTTCCTACGATGGGAACCTTGAAACTCCGGGACGATCTCATCGATCAGGGAGAAATCGAGACATGTCCGCTTCCGCAACGCCGGCCGGCGCCCGGTACGCCGTCAACACCAAAATCCGAGTGCCGATCTCGGGTATGACCTGTGCCTCGTGCGTGACGCGGGTCGAGAAGGTCTTGCGCGCGGTCCCCGGGGTGCGCGACGCGGCGGTGAATCTCGCCACCGAATCGGCCATGGTCGAAGCCGCCCCGGCCGTAAACCCGATCGATCTCGAGCGCGCGATCGTCGAAGCGGGCTACCAAGTACCGCACGAGGAGGTCGACCTCGCGATCCGTGGCATGACCTGCGCCTCGTGCGTCGCGCGCGTCGAAAAG
>JBFGLA010000029.1:0-14547 GCA_041576355.1 Burkholderiales bacterium | reverse complement strand
TTGATCGTGAGGTCGCGGCGGCGTAGGTCGTCCTCGAGGGTGACCTCCGGCGCCGCGTACACGGTGAAGCCCCTGTAGCCGCGGCCGCTTCGTCTCTCGGTGCGCGCAAGCGCGTACTCTTCCGCCGTGTCCGGGTGCAGGAACACCGGGAAGTCCCTCCCGACCGCCTTGAAGCCGCGCCGGGTCATGTCCTCCGGAGTCGCGCCGACCACGACCCAGTCACGATCCGCGACCGGCACGCCGAGCAGCTCGTCCCGGACCGCGCCGCCGACCACGTAGGCTTTCATGGCCGCCGTCAAATCCCGGGATCGGGAGGGATCACGCCGACCTCAGCCCTAGAGCTCGAACTGCTCGATCGATTCGGTCTCGCCCTCGGCCGCCGCGATCCATTCCCGCATCGCCGGAAGCCCGAGGATGGCGTCGGCGTAAGCGCGGCACGGCGAAGGCAACTCGACCTCGTAGGTGCGAAAGCGCAGCACCACCGGTGCGTACATGGCGTCCGCCGCCGTGAAGCGGCCGAACAGATACGGGTCCGAGGCGCCGTAGCGCGAGCGACAGTCCGACCAGAGCTCGACGACGCGCGCGATCTCCTCGAGCACCTCGGGCGTGCGCCCCTTCCCGGGAAAGCGCTTGCGCACGTTCATGCTCATATGCTCGCGCAGCCGAGGAAAACCGGAATGCATCTCCGCGCAGACCGATCGAGCATGCGCGCGCGCCGCGCGCGCCTTCGGCCAGAGCTCAGGGCGGGACTCCGCGAGATACTCGAGAATCGCGAGCGAATCCCAGACGCGGGTATCGCCGTCGATGAGGCAGGGCACCTTGCCCGAGGGCGAAGCGCGCAAGATCTCTGTTTTCGAGTCCGGGCGGTAGAGCGCGATACGGCGCTCCTCGAATGCGAGCCCGAGCACTTTCATCGCGAGCCAGGGCCGCAAGGACCAGGAAGAGTAGTTCTTGTTGCCGATGACCAGTACCGGAATCGCCATGGCCGGTGTCCCGACTTTCGCTGGGTGAAGAGAGGGGTGCGCGCTTTGGGCGCCGACGGATCATCTCCGGGCGCGCAAGCGCAGCTCCGAGTAGAGATCGTGCTCGCCCGGCGGCAGGAGCCAAGACGGCGCCAGCGTATCGAGCGGCTGCGGCGCGATCCCGAACGGGAACGGGCACTCGCACACGCTCGGCACCTGCATCGAGCGATAGTTGTCGCGCGACATGAGCGGGCCGGGCGTCCATTCGAGCAGCCGCGCCTGAAGATACGAAAGCTTGTCCGGTAGCCCGATCACGAGCGAGCGCCTGCCCGTGACGCGGCACACGGTCTGCACGAGCTCCTTGAGCGTGTATTCCCTCGGACCGCAAAGATCGTAACGCTTCCCCACGGCGTCGGGGCTCTCGAGCGCAGCGAGAAACGCGCGTACGACATCGCCTACGTAAACCGGCTGGAAGCGTGCATGCGGACATGCGAGCGCCAGCACGGGCAAGCGCGCCAGGCTCGCAAAGAGATTCAGGAAGCGATCCTCCGGGCCGAAGATCACCGAGGGCCGAAATACGGTCGCATCCAAATCATCTGCCGCGAGCACGGCGTGCTCGCCCACGCCCTTGGAGCGAAGATATTCGGAGGGCGCGCGCGGATCGGCCTGGAGCGCGCTCATATGGAGCAGCCGCCGGATGCCCTGTTCGCGGCACGCGGCGATGATCGCTTGCGGCAGCTCGACATGCGCCCGCCTGAAATCGGGGCCGTAGTCGTTCGGCCCGCGCTCGTCGCGCCGGCCGCGCCGGCTTTGCAGCACCCCGACGAGGTTGATCACGGCGTCCCGCCCGCGCGCGAGCCGCGTAAGCGCAGCGCGATCGTTCACATTCGCTTCGACGACATCGACCGTCGGCAGCAGCGTGAGGTGCTTGGCGCGCTCGCGCTGCCGCGAGGGAACCGTGACTGTGGCGCCCCGCGCCGCGAGTGCGGCGACGAGATGGCGGCCGACGAATCCGCCGCCACCGACGACAAGAATGTTCTGCGATTTCATGCTTGGTCGCGAGCTCCCGCTGGCCGGAAACACCTCTTGCCGGTTCAGTCGCTTGTTCCCCTGCCGGGGACGACGCCGAGCCGCTCCTTGAGCGGCACGATATTGCCGTGGAGCAGCGCCGAATAGAAGGTCGCGCTGGCCATGACTTTCTTGACGTAGTCGCGCGTCTCGAAGAACGGAATCGTCTCGGCGTAGACCGCCCCCTCGAGCGCAGTCTCCTCGCGCCAGCGCCGCGCGCGGGTCGGACCCGCGTTGTACGCAGTCAGCGCAAGCACCGGATGTCCGAACCGGTCGAGCACTCCTTTGAAATAGCGCGTGCCCAAGTTCACGTTGGTTTCGACTTCGTACACCCGGTCCGGGCGGTAGCCGCGCATGCCGCTGCTGCGGGCGACCCACCTTGCGGTGGCCGGCATGACCTGCATCAGACCCCTCGCGCCGACGCCCGAGCGGGCGTCGGTCGCGAACCGGCTCTCTTGCCGCGCGACGGCGAGCAGCCACGCCTCGTCCACGTCGTGAGCGCGGGCGTGCTGCTCGAAAACGTCGCGGTACGGTGCGAGATAGCGCAGCCTGAAATTGTGCACGTGAGTCGTGCGTCCGGCCGTATTGATCGCGCGTGCGAAAGCGCCCGCCCGATGCGCGAGTTCCGCCGCCGCGATGAGCTGCTCGTCGTCCATGCTGCGCACCGAGTAGGTCCACTCGCGCATCGCGTCTTCGCCCAATCCGAGCCGGTGCATATGGAGCGCCCGCGCGAGACCCGGGTGGTTGCGCGCTGCCTCGACGTCCTTCTCCGACGGTTCGTGCATCGCCTCGGGAAGGCGTGGCACCTCGCCCAGCTCTTCGGCGGCGAGCAGATTGTAAAAGCCGGTCCCGGTGGCGATGGTGAGAAAGCGCGCCTGCGCGCGCAGGACCTGCCCGTCGGCCGCGAGCGCGCGGGCATGCCAATAGATCCACGCGGGATCCTGCCGCGCCCGCGGCGACATGGCCTCGATCGCCTCGCGCACGGCCTGCCAGTTTCCCTGACGCAGCGCGGCGCGCACCTTCCAGGCAAGCGGCCCGTCGTCGAGCCCTGTCTTGCCTGCGAAGGCGAACCAGTCGAGCGCGCGCGGATCGTGTTGCCGCGCGGCCTCCTGACCGATCCGGCCCCAGAGATACTCGCGATCCGCGCTCGTGAGCGCCGCGCCGAGCGCGCCCTGCAACGCGCGCGCGGCCGCGGGTGCGTCGTCGCGCGCAAGGCGCATCGTCGCAAGCACCGCCACTTCGCGCGCCGGCTGCTGCTCGAGCCTGAGCGGCTTGCGGGAGAGCACTTGCTGGGGCCGCTTCGCGGCATGATCGAGATCGCGCTCCCTCGGCGCCTCGTCGCGCGGCAGATAGGCGAGCGCGCGCTTCGCCTCGGCAGTCTGGCCGTGCGCAAACAACACGCGCAGCCGCGCCCAGACAGCGGACGCCGCAAGCCGGCCAGCGTCGCGCAACTCGTTGACGAGCTGCGAACATCCGTCGAGCAGCGGAACGGGCTCGAGCCACATCGATGCGGCAGCCTCGAGCGCCGACTCGTCGCCACGCGCGATCCGGGCGCTCAACGCATAGCAACCGACTTCCGGGTCGTCTATCTCGAGCCGGGCGATCTCGCGCTCGAACAACGGCCAATGGCGACGCTTGCCGAGAACCTTGAGCCATTCGGCGCGCATCATTTGCGCGACGTAGGCATCGGAGTGTCGGCTGAGAAAGTCGCCCACGTCGGACTCCGACGCATCTTCGAGCTGCAGCTTGAGGCGCCAATAGTCGACATACGGCTCCAGGACATGGCCGCGCAATACGCCGGCGTGCTTGGCGAGCCGGATCGCGTTTCCCGAGCGGAACGCATCGTACGCGGCGAGATACGCGGCATCCGGATTCTCATCCGCGACTGCCGCGCATGCCGCGGTCGAACACAGCGCCGCGGTAACATTGCGGAAGCCCTTCAAAATCATGCAGAAAGCATAGCACGCGAGGCATGGACCTGCAGACCCTCAAGCTTTGGCGCAAGAGCGAACGAGAGCGGCTCGTTGCGGAGCGGCAAAAGCTCGACGAATCGACCCTCGAGACCTGGCGCAAGCGCATCGACGCGACCCTCTTGTGCGAATTTCCGCACTTGGCGCGAAATAGAATTGCATTCTGCTGGCCGATCCGGAACGAATATGACGCTCGGCACCTGATACGGCGATTGCGCGCGGGGGGCGCACTGAGCGCGCTGCCGGTGGTGCAGGCTGCGGGCGCCCCTCTTCTGTTTCGCGAGTGGCACCCGGGCGTGAGGCTCGAGCGCGGGCCGCTCGACATTCCGTACCCGGTCGACTCCGCGCCGATCGTTCCCCAAGCCGTGCTCCTGCCGATGAACGGCTGGGACGCGCAAGGCTACCGTCTCGGCTACGGAGGCGGGTTCTTCGACCGCACGCTTGCTGCTCTGGCGATGAGGCCGCTCGTCATCGGGATTTCTTACGAGCAAGCGCGCATCGAAACGATACGACCTCAGCCATGGGATATCCCGATGGATTTCGTCGTCACCGAGCGCGGCGCGTACCGGCGATCCGCAGAGGGACTGCTGCCGATAAGCCACGGGCGATGATCCGCGCGCGCCGTTGGCGCGAATTGTGCAGCCGCTGCACCACAGCATTTGTCTCTTCGGCCCGACAATCGGGCACCATGCGAGGGCGCGTCGCGCAGCACCGATGCGCGATGGACGCGGCTCGCGCAAAGTGGCACCATCGCGCGCGCTAGCGCTATTTTGTTTTCTGTTGATTGCGGAAATTCATGCGCGGTCCGCAATCTGATGAAAAGGGAGAATAAATTGAGAAAGACGATTGATTCAAATAGCTTCCGTACGCTGGCGACGTGCGCGAAGCGCTTGGCACCACCCGGTATTCGTGGCTCGAGCGGCCGGTAGCCGCCCGATTGCAGCACGATTGGTGCAGATTCTCCGCTAACACGGTGTGCGAGCGCACGCGGGTGAATTTTTGCTGAGCGCGCGCGATGACCACCGGAACCGGCGTGCCCGCCGCCACCATCGATGTCGTCAAGCTGCAGCCTCTTCCGGAAGCGCTCAGCCGGGCGGTCGCACTCGGCGATGACGGACGTAACGTTGCGGAGCTGACCGAGGCGGTTGTACACGATCCGGTGCTGGCCGCTCGGGTGCTCGCGCTCGTACGCGGCGAGCGCCCGGAGAATCGCGAGCGGCCCGATCTGCTCAAGGCGGCCGAGAGCGTGGGCGGGGTTACTCTGTATGCGCTCATTCTGCGCGCAACAATCGACTGGCTGCGCGGCATACACGCCCGGAGTGGCGAATCCGATTCCCGCGCGTTCTGGGCGCACTCGGTTCATTGCGCTTATCTCGCAAGAGCGCTCGCCGACGCGACCTCGTATCCCCACCCCGAGGAAGCGTATCTGGCCGGGTTGCTGCACGATCTCGGCATCGCCGTGCACATGGCCCAGGCGCCGGACCAATACCATGCCCTTGTCGCGAACGCCGTTTCCGAAACCCATCTGCTCAGCAAGGAACTCGAGCATCTCGGCGCGGCGCACCCGGAACTGGGTGAAGCGCTCGCCATCCAGCTCGGGCTTCCCGGGCCGGTTTGCGACGCCTTGCTGCTGCAGCACGCGCGCGAAGACGAGCTGAGCGGCACCCATGGGTTGGTGCGGATCATCTGGGTTACCGAAACCCTGACAGATCCGTCAGCATCGGGCGCCGACCAAGAACGCTGCGCGCGGCTGCTCGGCGTCGATCCGGCGCGGATCTCGCAGGCGCTCGCGTCCGCTGCGAGGGAAATGCAGGCTGTTCTCGCCAAGCTCGATGTCAAGGCGGCGGCAGGCGTGCCGCTGTGGGCCACTTCCGCGCAGCGGCCCGAAGTCGACCGTGACGACGACGGGCGGCGCGCTCGGCTGCTCGATAGTATCCTTCAGCGTGCGCCGCTGGAACAAATCTCGCTCTTGCTGCTCGACTGCGACGATACGTATGGCGTCCTCGCACGGGCCCGCGCCGTATCGGCCGCGGTTTTCGGCTTGAAGGACGTCGCAGTATTCTTTTACGATGCCGGAAGAAACGAATTGACCGGCTCGCTCGTCGGCGGCGAAAACCTCATCGATTCGGAGCTGAAGATACCGGTGAGCGGCAGCACGAGCGCCGTGGCACGGGCATGGGCGGAGCGCAAGCCGGCCGCGTCGTCTCGCGACGGCGCACGCCGATTGACGGGGGTGGACTTGCAGATTGCACGACTGCTGGGGGCACACGAACTGATCACGCTGCCGCTCGTGTCGGGCTCTTCGGGGCTCGGCGTGATGGTGCTGGGCGTGGGCAGCGAGCAAGCCGCGCGCGTCCTCGAGGAGCGCGGCATCCTGCTGCGGATGGCGGATCTGGTCGCGCTCGCGCTGACCAAGAACCGCGAAGCGACGGAGCGCCAGCGTGCGCGCCAAAGCGAGGCCGCCGACCGGCTGGGAATGACGGTGCGCGGCCTCGTCCACGAGGCGCGCAACCCGCTCTCCATTCTCAAGACGCAGCTCGAGCTGGTGCGGGAAAGGGTGCGCGCGGGCGCACAGGTCGACCGCGATGTGCAGATTCTGCGCGAGGAAATCGACCGCGTCGGCGGAATCCTCGCGCGCCTGGGGAGCCTCGACGTGCAGGCCGAGCCGGCGCGAACGGCGGTCAATGTCAACCGGACGATCCAGGATCTGCTCGCCCTGTACCGTGACCCGCTCTTCGCGGAGCGCGGCATCACGGTCCGGTTCGAACCCGCGCCGCAGGCGCCCGAGGTCGTCGCCGACCCGGACGGCCTCAAGCAAGTTCTGGTAAACCTCTGGAAGAACGCTTCGGAAGCCATGACCCGGGGCGGGCAGCTGCACGTCGCCGTTTCCGATCGGGTCAATTACGAAGGCAGGCTAATGGTAGAGATTTCCATCACGGACACCGGTCCGGGGATGGTTCCGGACACGCTCGAGGGCGTTTTCTCGCGGCGCCCCCCGCGCGCGCCGGACAGCGAGCGAGGCTTCGGCCTTTCCAATTCCTACGCCATCGTGCGGCAGCTCGGGGGACACATCATGTGCCGCAGCCAGCCCGGGCGCGGCACGACGTTTACTCTGCTCCTGCCGCGCGCGATGCCGGCGGGGTCCGCATGAGCTTCGTGCTCAACGCGGGGGTTCCGAGCGCGCCTGCGGCGGCGCCCGACAGCCTGGCGCTCTTTAACGCCGCGCTCGAGGCGCCGGAGCCCGCGCGGCTCCTGCTCGTGGATGACGACGTCCGGATGCGCCTCACCATGGGCGAGCTGCTCGCCCTTCCCGACCGCGAGATCGCGGACTGCGGCAACGGGGCGGACGCGCTCGCCCTGCTCACCGTCAGGCCGTTCGATCTCGTGCTCCTCGACATCCGGATGCCCGACATGACCGGGCTCGAGGTGCTCGCGGCGCTGCGCGAAGCGGGGCTGCGAACGACCGTGATCATCGTGAGCGGAGACGATGCCGTCGATTCGGCGATTGCGGCGCTCAAGCACGGCGCGCACGAGTACGTGCGCAAGCCCTTCGAGCCGGCGTCGCTGCGGCGCACGGTCGACAACGCCCTGGCGCAGATCCGGCTCGGCCGCGAGAACGAAAGAATGCGCGAGCGCCTGGAGCAGTCGGAGCGGCTGCACCGCTACCTCGTGGATCAGTCCCCGGATCTCATCTACACGCTCGATCCCTCGGGGCGATTCACGTTCGTCAACGATCGCTTCGCCCACCTGCTCGGATTCGTGCGCACCGAGCTTCTCGGGGTGCATTATTCCGCGATCGTTCACGGCGACGACCTGCCGCGCGCGGAGCATTGTTTCAACGAGCGGCGCACGGGTTCGCGTGCGGTGAGCAACATCGAGTTCCGTCTCAGGCCGAAGCCCCAGCCCTACGCCAATGGGACGCCGCGCACGGTCGTGGTGAGCGCGATGGGCGTGTACACCAACGGTGCCGATCCCGGTCACGCCCCCGGCCAGTTTCTCGGCACCTACGGCGTGTGCCGCGACATCTCCGATCGCAAGCGCGCCGAGGAGATCATCAGCTACCACGCCTTTCACGATCAGATCACGGGCCTGCCCAACCGCACCTTGTTCAGAGACCGGTTGAGCCAGGCGATCGCTCAGTCGCGCAGAAAGAACTCGCAGCTGGCGGTGCTGTTTCTCGACCTCGACCGCTTCAAGCTGGTGAACGACACGCACGGCCACGTGCAAGGCGACCTGCTCCTGCAGCAGGTCGCGGTGCGCCTGAGGCGGTGCCTGCGCGGCAGCGACACGCTGTCGCGGCTCGGCGGAGACGAGTTCACCATCCTGGTGCCCGACCTGCACGGTCCGGCCGATGCGGAGGCGAAAGCGCAGCGCATCCTGGAGGAGCTGCGGCGGCCGTTTCGCGTCGAGGACGAGGAGTTGACCGTGTCCGCGAGCATCGGCGTCGCGATCTATCCCGGCCACGGCGCGACCGAGGACGAGCTCGTGCGCAACGCCGACCTCGCGATGTACCAGGTCAAGCGCCGCGGCAAGGACGGCGCGGCTTTCTTCGCCCCCGAGATGAGCGGCTTGTTCAGCGAGAAGATCCGTCTGGAGAGCGAGCTGCGGCGCGCGCTGCAACGCGGCGAATTCGAGCTCCACTACCAGCCGATCCACAACGTCGTGCGCGGCACGGTCGAGGCGGTCGAGGCGCTCGCGCGCTGGCGCCATCCCCGGCTCGGGCTGCTCGATCCCTCGCGCTTCATCTACATCGCGGAAGAGACCGGGCTCGTGTGCACGCTCGGCGACATCGTCCTGGATGCCGGCTGCGCGCAGCTCAAGGCGTGGCAGCGCCAGGGCATGCAGAAACTGCGGCTCGCGGTCAACATCTCGGCGCGCGACTTCGAGCGCGAGGATTTCGTGCGGCGCGTGGCGAGCGCGCTCGGGCGCAACGACATTCCGTCCTCGCAGCTCGAGCTGGAGATCACCGAGAGCGTGTTGATCGAGGACGCGGACTCCGCCGCGGAAAAAGTGAGGCAGCTGCGCAAGCACGGCGTGCGCGTGTCGATCGACGATTTCGGCACGCGCTATTCGTCGCTCGGCTACCTGCAGCGTTTCCCGGTGAACACGATCAAGATCGACCAGCTGTTCACGCGCGAGCTGGAGGGCAGCCGGCCGCACAGCCCGATCGTCGCCGCGATCGTGGGGATCGCGCGCGGATTCGGGCTCGACCTCGTCGCCGAGGGCGTCGAGCGCGAGTCGCATCGCGAGCTGCTGCGCGGCCTGGGCTGCGAGAACATGCAGGGGTACCTCTTCACGCGCCCGCTGCCGCCCGACGAGCTGGTGACCTACCTGCGCGAGGTCCTGGCGCGGGACGCGGGGCCGCGCCACTGATTCCCGTCCGGCGGGCGCCGGTTCAGCCGAGAAAGAGGCGGTAGGCGGGGTTGCGCGTTTCCTCGACCCAGGGATATCCGAGCCTGGCGAGGAACCGCTGCAGCTGCACAGACTCTTCTTTCGGCACCTGGATCCCGACCAGGACGCGTCCGTAATCGGCGCCGTGGTTGCGGTAGTGGAACAGACTGATGTTCCAGTCGCCGCGCATGTTCGAGAGGAACTTCATCAGCGCTCCCGGGCGCTCGGGAAATTCGAATCGATAAAGCAGCTCGTTCGCCGTACGCGTCGCGCGGACGTCCCCCGACCACGGCGCGCGCCCGCCGACCATGTGCCGCAGATGCAGCTTCGCCATCTCGTTGTCGGAGAGGTCGAGCGTTTTCAGGCCGTGCCGCTCGAGATTGCGCACGATGCGCACGGTCTCGTCGCGGTTCGAGACCTCGATGCCGACGAAAATGTGCGCGTCCCGCGAGTCGGCGATGCGGTAATTGAACTCGGTGATGTTCTTCGCCCCGAGCGTAGTGCAGAACTTCTTGAAGCTGCCGGGGCGCTCGGGGATCGTCACCGCGAGGATCGCCTCGCGGTGCTCGCCCAGCTCCGCTTCCTCGGCGATGAAGCGCAGGCGGTCGAAGTTGGTGTTCGCGCCGCAGGCGACGGCGACGAGCGTCTTGCCGCGCGCACCGGTCTTCTCCACCCAGGCCTTGGCGCCGGCGATGGCGAGCGCCCCGGCGGGCTCGAGGATGACACGCGTGTCCTCGAACACGTCCTTGATCGCGGCGCAAATCTCGTCAGTGTCGACGAGGATCATCTCGTCGACGAGCTTGCGGCAGAGGCGGAAAGTCTCCTTGCCGACCTCCTTGACGGCGACACCGTCGGCGAAGAGCCCGACATGGTCGAGCTTCACGCGCCGGCCGGCGGCGAGCGAGCGCGCCATGGCGTCGGCATCGACCGGCTCGACGCCGATCACGCGGACCGAGGGCCGCAGGCGCTTGATATAGGCCGCGATGCCCGCGATGAGCCCGCCGCCGCCGACGGCGACGAAGACGGCGTCGATCGGCTGCGTCGCTTGGCGCAGGATCTCCATTCCGATCGTTCCCTGCCCGGCAATCACGTCCGGGTCGTCGTAGGGATGAACGAACGCGAGGCGCCGCTTTCTCTTGAGCTTGAGCGCGTGCGCGTATGCCTCGGCGTACGAGTCGCCGTGCAGCACGACTTGCGCGCCGCGCGCGGCGACGGCATCCACCTTGATCCTCGGCGTCGTCACCGGCATCACGATCACCGCCCGGCAGCCGAGCTTCTGCGCCGCAAGCGCCACGCCTTGAGCATGGTTGCCCGCGCTCGCGCAGATGACGCCCCGCTTGAGCCTCTGCGCGGGCAGGTTCGCCATCTTGTTGTAGGCGCCGCGCAGCTTGAACGAGAATACCGGCTGCAGATCCTCGCGTTTGAGGAAGAGGCGATTTCCGAGCCTGCTGGAAAGCGCGGGTGCCAGTTCGAGCGGCGTCTCGACCGCCACGTCGTAGACGCGCGCGCGCAGGATACGTTCCAGGTAATCGTTGCGTTTCAACGCCGCACTCCGCAAAGGGCCGAAAGCGTAGCACAATGGACACGCTTCTTTCCCCCGAAGGCGGGCTCGCGGCGCTCCTCGCGGCGAGCTTCATCGCCTCGACGCTCGTGCCGCTATCCTCCGAGGCGGTGCTCTTCGGATACCTGAAGCTCCATCCCGGGCACGCCGCGACGGCGATCGCCGTGGCGACGATCGGCAACACCGCCGGCGGAATGACGACCTACCTCATCGGACGGCTGGTTCCCGAGCGCACCCAGGGCAAGCTCGACCCGCGCGCGCTCGGATGGCTACGCCGCTACGGCAGCCCTGCGACACTCTTGGCTTGGCTGCCGCTCGTGGGGGACGCGATCTCCCTCGCCGCCGGGTGGCTGCGGATCGCATGGCCCGCCGCCCTTGCATTCATGGCGGCGGGGCGATTGGCGCGCTATCTTGTTGTTGCGCAGCTCTAGAAGCGAGCTGGCGCTGCGCCTGGGTTCACTGCATGCTTTGCGCCAGCCCGCACTCCATGACGCCGGCTCGTCCCGTCGTTTCGTCGACGAGGTTGAGCGCGCATCGGGCGCTCATCATGCCCATCTTCATCTCCTGCCAGACGTAGACCGCCCGGCCCGACGGTGCGTTGACGCGCAAGGAAACGTTGTTTTCGCCTGCGCACATGATGTCGTGGTTCCCAGGGGTGACGTCCCAGGCGAAGTAGGTCTTGGGGGCGGTCGAGCCCATCATCTTGCCGTCCAGCATGACGGGTATCTTGATCGCGCCGCCCATCGTCTCGTTGCGGTAGACGTAGATCCGCGATTTGCCCGGCGGTACGCTGAATTGCTTGGCCTGCTTGTCCGCTTCCGGGGATGCCATCTGCACGCTGGCGCATCCGGATGCGACGGCGATGAAAGCAACGTACGCCAGACTGCGAACTGTCCGAGAAACTGCGAGAGTGAACGAGTTCATAGCTGAGCTCCCTTTCTTCAGGTAACGCCGATGCCCGGCGGTCTAGAAGGTAGCGTACTCCGATCCATTTAGGAGTTGCAAAAAATCACATACTCCCTCGGTATTCCATCGGATGTAGAAGTACCCGCGATGCGTCAAGGCGTGGTCCCACAGATCGCGAACCCCCTGGGGGGAGGCGGAAGTCGCGGAGCAGAAAAAATTGTTGCCGCGAAAGACCGCCGAGAACCATAGAGAGTTATCGCTGCGTTTCGAAAACGTGGCGCGGGCGTCCGGCTCGGGGTGGTTGCGGAATCCGGCGAAGGTCCCGAAGCAGTAGCTGGAACTGACGTTGTTGAAGCACGTCGCGGACTCGGACTGCCGCCCGGCAACGGCTTCCGGCGCCGAGATGAGTGAGTAGACGATGATCAGCATCGCGCCTGCGATCAAGCTGGAAGCATGTCTGCATCCGATGACCTTGCTCGAAAACATGGGGCTCCTTTCAGATCAGGGTTTCAGTCGCTGAGATCTGCTATCGCCGGTGTGAGCCGTGTCGCTCGCGTTGTTTCCGACGAAGACGGGCGGCGATCGAGGCCGCCGCCGGCGACCGTAGGCTAGGACAGCCTCCGCCCGGCCGTATATACGACAATGGGCCTACCGCGATCGGCCTAGATGGAAAGGCGCACGCTCCGTCCCGATGGGAGCGCGCCCTAGCCGTACTTGAAGAACCCCCGCCCCGTCTTCCTGCCGAGGTACCCGGCCTCGACCATCTCGACGAGCAGCGGCGCCGGACGGTACTTCGGGTCCTTGAACCCCTCGAAGAGCACCTGCATCACGGCAAGCTCGACATCGAGACCGATGAGGTCGCAGAGCGCGAGCGGCCCGATCGGGTGGTTCGCGCCCAGCTTCATCGCCTCGTCGATTTGCTCGGCGCTGGCGAGCCCTTCTGCAAGCGCGAAGATCGCCTCGTTGATCATCGGGCAGAGCATGCGGTTGACGACGAAACCGGGGCTGTTGCGAACCTTGACCGGCGTCTTGCCGATTCTCTTCGCGACCGATTCGATCGCCGCATCGGTCGCATCCGAAGTCTGCAGGCCGCGGATAACCTCGATGAGCGTCATCACCGGCACCGGGTTGAAGAAGTGCATGCCGATCACCTGCTCCGGCCGCCGGGTCGCCGCGGCGAGACGCGAGATCGAGATCGACGACGTGTTGGTCGCGATCACCGCGCTCGCCGGCAGCAGCTCGTCGAGCTGCGTGAAGATCTTGAGCTTCAGCTCGAGGTTTTCGGTCGCCGCCTCGATCACAAGCTCGCATGGCCTCATCGCGCCGATGTCGGTTGAGGTCCGCACACGGCCAGTCGCCGCTGCCTTGTCGGCGGCGGTCATCTTCTCCTTCTTCACCAGCCGATCGAGGCTGCCCGAGATCGTTGCCGTGGCGCGCTCGAGCTGCGCCTGCGCCACGTCGGTCAGGGTCACTTCGAACCCCGCGACCGCAAACGCCTGGCTGATTCCGTTACCCATCGTACCGGCGCCGACGACGCCGATTTTTCCGAATTCCATGCTCTTGCCTTTCGCGATTGAATGAGTCCTACGCGGTCTGCAGCTTCGCGACGCTCACCGCCAGCCACTTGACGCCTTCGCGGCCGAAGTTCACCTGCACGCGTGCGTCGTTGCCCTGGCCCTCGGCATCGACGATCACGCCGGCGCCGAACTTCGGGTGGGTGACGTTCTGGCCGATGCGGAACCTGGAGTCACGGGCAACCGACCCGAAACCGCCCGTGCGCTTCGCGGAGGCCATGCTGACATTGCCTACTTGATGTACACCGCCCCACGACTGAGTCAGCTCCGCCCTTACCTGGCGTGCCCGCTCGCCGGCGAAGCGCGGGGTGAGCCACTTCGTCAGTCCCTCGGGAATCTCGTCGAGAAAGCGCGAAGGCAAGTTGTAGCGCGTCTGGCCATGCAGCATCCGGGTCTGGGCGAAGGATAGGTAGAGGCGCTTGCGCGCGCGCGTGATCGCGACATAGGCGAGACGGCGCTCCTCTTCCAGCCCGTTGCGCTCGAGCACGCTCTGCTCGTGCGGAAAGAGCCCTTCCTCCAGCCCGGAAAGAAACACCGCCTCGAACTCGAGCCCCTTGGCCGAATGCACGGTCATCATCTGCAGCGCGTCCTGCCCTTCGCCCGCCTGGTGCTCGCCGGCTTCCAGCGCGGCGTGGGTGAGGAACGCGGTCAACGGATCGACCGGCGCCGGCTCGCTGTCGCCTTCGCCGGTCTCGAGGCCGCTCGAATGCTCTTCCTGGTCGAACGCCGCGGCGGCGTTCACCAGCTCACCCAGGTTCTCGACCCGGTCCGCCCCCTCGCGCTCGCCCCGGTAGTGCGCGGTGAGGCCGCTCCTCTCGACGACATGCTCGATCACCTCGGCGAGCGGCAGGTTGGAAATCTCCTCGCGCAGCCCCTCGATCAGCTTGCGGAACGCGCCGAGCGCCTGGCCGGCGCGGCCATCGAGCGCATCGACCGCTTCCCACAGGCTCGTCGCGCGCGCCTTGGCCGCGTCCTGCAGTGATTCGATCGAGCGCGCGCCGATTCCGCGCGGCGGGAAGTTCGCGACGCGCAGGAACGCGTTGTCGTCCTGCGGGGTAGCGATGAGGCGCAGGTAGGCGAGCGCGTGCTTCACCTCGGCGCGCTCGAAGAATCGC
>JBFGLA010000028.1:0-14595 GCA_041576355.1 Burkholderiales bacterium | reverse complement strand
GTTTCCGAGACCGCGACGCTCAGGGAGGCCGTACTCGAGATAACGCGCGGACGCCTGGGAATGACGGCCGTGGTCTCGGCCGATAATCATGTGCGGGGAATCTTCACCGACGGCGACCTGCGCCGGATTTTTGCGAAGGCGATCGATTTCGGTGCAGCCAGGATTGCCGATCTCGCGACCTCGAACCCGCGTTGCATCCGTCCCGAGGCGCTCGCCGTCGAGGCGGTGCAGTTGATGGAACGCCACAAGATCAATCAGCTTCTGGTCACCGACGAGGCCGACGTGCTGGTCGGCGCGTTGAACATGCACGACCTGTTCCGCGCCAAGGTGATCTGAATCCGTGGCAAGGACGCGCTCCGGCACAGGCGCGGCTCGGGCGCAGGCACCCCGGCTCCCGCTTAGGCCTGCATCTTCCGCCGCGCGCGCCGGGCAGCCGGCGATCGACGTTCTCGCCCGAGCGCGACGCGTTCGACTGATGCTGTTCGACGTGGACGGCGTGCTCACCGACGGCCGGCTCTGGTACGGGCCCGCGGGAGAGGCGCTCAAAGCGTTCCACACTCTGGATGGCCACGGCTTGAAGATGCTCGCCGCAAGCGGCGTCGCCCTCGCCATCCTGAGCGGCCGCAGCTCCGCGGCCGTCACGCAGCGCGCGGCCGAGCTTGGCATCGCGCACGTGCTGCAGGGAATCGACGACAAGCGGGCGGCGTTCGAGCAGCTTCTGGGTGGCCTCGGGCTTTCCGCGGAGGCGGCCGGCTACATGGGCGACGACGTGGTCGACCTGCCGGTGCTCACGCGCTGCGGCCTCGCCTGCGCCCCGTGCGACGCGCACGAGCTCGTGCGCCGCCGCGCCCATCTCGTGAGCCGCGCGCCGGGCGGGCGCGGCGCGGCGCGCGAAGTATGCGAGATCGTGATGCGCGCGCAAGGAACATTCGATTCCGCGCTCGCGACCTACCTCGCGTGAGATTCTCCGCGCCCCGGCTGATCGGATTACTCGTGATGCTCACGCTCGCGCTGCTCACGGTCTGGCTGGAGCGCGTCGTTCGAGAGGACGAGAAGCACCCTTCGTTCAGGCGCCACGACCCCGACTACATCATCGACAATTTCACGGTGACGAACTACAACCGCGACGGACGGCCCGAATCTACGCTTACGGCGGCGAAGATGGTACATTACCCGGACGACGAGACCACCGAGCTGCTCGCGCCGCGGGTCGTCCAATCCAAGCCGAACGAGCCGCGAGTCATGCTGGCCGCCGATCGGGGCACGCTATCGAGCGACGGGGAGGAGGTCTTTCTGTTCGGCAACGTGCTCATGGAGCGCGAGCCCGCGGCCGGAATCGCACGCGCGCGCGTGCAAACGACATTTCTCCACGTCGTGCGCGCGCGGTCGCTGGTTCGCACGGACCGCGAGGTTGAGATTTTCGAGGAAGGACGCATCCTTTCCGGCCGCGGAATGGAATACAACAACGAAACGCAGCAACTCGTCTTGCACGATCGCGTGCGCGGCCTGTTCGAACCGCGCAAGAGCGCGCCATGAGCGCAACGCGACGCCGTTGCCGCCTTGCCTGCATTCTCGGCGCGACGATCCTTCAGCTGCCCCTGCCGGCGACCGCGGAGAAGGCCGACAAGGAAAAGCCGGTGCAGATCGAGGCGAATCGAATGAGCGCCGACGAGGCGCGTCGCCTCACGTTGTTCGAAGGCAACGTCGTGTTCACGAAGGGCACGCTATCCGTGCGCGCGGATCGCGTGGTCGTGCGACAGGATGCCGAGGGCTTCCAGCATGCGAGCGCGACCGGCAACCCGGTGCAGTTCAAGCAGAAGACCGATGCGAAGAACGGGGAGCCCGGAATCTGGATCGCGGGCGAAGCGCAACGGGTCGAGATCGACGATCGCGAAGAGAAGGTAGAGCTCTTCGAACGGGCCCGCGTGATGCGGGGGCAGGACGAGGTGCGCGGCGAGTACATCCTCCTCGATCAGCGCTCCGAGTTCTTCACCGTGACCGGCGGGAAAGACGGTCAGACGGGCCGCGTCCAGGTCGTCATCCAGCCCAAGGCTCAGCCCTCAACTTCGCCGCCATCATCCCCTGCTGCGCAGCCCTCCAAGCCCTCGGCCACGCGATGAGTATTCTGCGCACCGAGAGTCTGCGCAAGCGCTACAAGGCGCGCGCGGTGGTCCAGGACGTCACGCTCGAAGTCTCGAGCAGCGAGGTCGTGGGCTTGCTCGGTCCCAACGGCGCCGGCAAGACGACGTGCTTCTACATGATCGTGGGCTTGATCCGGGCCGACGCCGGACGCATCCACCTCGACGGCCGTGAACTGACCCACCTGCCGATCCATCGCCGCGCCCGCCTCGGAATTTCGTATCTGCCGCAGGAGAACTCCGTATTCCGGCGCCTGACGGTCGAGGAGAATGTGCAGGCGGTGCTCGAACTGCAGCAACTGACGCAAGCGGAAATCGAATCGCGCCTCACTGAGCTTCTCAAGGATCTCAACATCGGACATCTGCGCAAGCATCCGGCACTGTCGCTTTCCGGCGGCGAACGCCGCCGGCTCGAAATCGCGCGCGCCCTCGCTACCCGGCCGGAGTTCATACTGCTGGACGAACCGTTTGCGGGCGTTGATCCGATCGCCGTACTCGACATCCAGCGCATTATCCGCTTCCTGAAGGAACGCGGAATCGGCGTGCTGATCACCGACCACAACGTGCGCGAGACGCTCGGGATCTGCGACCGTGCCTACATCATCAGCGAAGGAACGGTCCTCGCCTCGGGTCACCCGGAGGAAATCGTCTATAATGACCGCGTGCGCCAGGTTTATCTAGGCGAGAACTTCCGCATGTAGCGCGGTTTGCCGAAGCCCTCGGGAGGGCCACCGCGAGCAGTCTCTCCGGCGCGCCGCGCGCCACGCCGACACCGATGAAGCCGACCCTGCAGTTCCGGCTCTCCCAGCATCTCACGCTCACGCCGCAGCTGCAGCAGTCGATCCGGCTGCTGCAGCTCTCCACGGTGGATCTCAATCAGGAGATCGAACGACTCCTGATGGAGAACCCCATCCTCGAGCGCGAGGATGGGGCGGACGCGGAAGCCGCGCCGGCCTTCGGTGGCGGATCGACGCCCGCCTCGGCGTCCGCCTCGCCCGAAACCAGCGAATCCCAGGGCGAACCGCGTGAAGACTGGAGCGCGGATTTTTCGTCGGCGCCCCGCGGCCGCGACGACGAGGAGGGCGACCGGACCTTCGCGACCCCCGACACGCCGACGCTGCGCGATCACCTCTACGGCCAACTCTCGCTGCTCAACGTCGAGGAGCGCGACCGGGTCATCATCGGCCTTCTCATCGACGCGCTCGACGAAGACGGCTATCTCACCCAGAGCATCGATGAGATCGCGGCGATGCTCCCGCCGGAGGTCGAGGTGGGCACCGAGGAGCTCTCGATCGCGCTCCGGCACCTGCACAATTTCGAGCCGAGCGGCGTCGGCGCGCGATCACCGGCGGAATGTCTCGCGCTCCAGATTCGCGCGGCCTCCGGGGACTCGGGCGCGGAAGATCCGGCCGCGCCCCTGGCACTAAATATCGTCGAGCATCATCTCGAGCTGCTCGCGGGTCGCGACTACACGCGCCTGAAGGCCGCGACGGGCGCCGACGACGAGTCGCTGCGCGCCGCGCAGCGGCTCATCCAGCGCCTCAATCCCAGGCCCGGAGCCTCGTTCGCACGGGTCGACGCGCGCTACGTGATCCCCGACGTGATCGTACGCAAGGTGCGAAACGCCTGGCGCGCGAGCCTCAACCCGGAAGCCATGCCCAGGCTTCGCATCAACCGGCTCTACGCTGAACTCGCGGCGCGCGCGCGCAGCAGCGCGGGCGCGCTCTCGTCGCAGCTGCAGGAGGCGAGGTGGCTCATCAAGAACGTGCAGCAGCGCTTCGACACCATCCTGCGCGTCTCGCAGGCCATCGTGGATCGGCAGCGCAACTTCTTCGAGCACGGCGAAGTGGCGATGCGCCCGCTCGTGCTGCGCGAGATCGCCGATTTGCTCGGACTGCACGAAAGCACGATCTCACGCGTCACGAACCAGAAATACATGGCGACGCCGCGCGGGACGCTCGAGTTGAAGTACTTTTTCGGCAGCCATGTCGCGACCGATACCGGGGGAGCCGCCTCTTCGACGGCGATCCGCGCTCTCATCAAGCAGCTCGTCGCCGCCGAGGACCGGCGCGCGCCGCTCTCGGATTCGCGCATCTCGCAAATTCTCGGCCAACAGGGTATCGTTGTCGCGAGGCGAACGATCGCCAAGTACCGCGAGTCGCTCCAGATTCCGCCGGTCAACCAGAGGAAATCTCTTTGACGGGCAGCCATTTCGGTCAATCACCGCGAGACAGGAGAAATCGATGAACTTGAACGTGAGCGGGCACCACCTCGAAGTGACGCCGGCCATCCGCAGCTACGTGCAGACGAAGCTCGAGCGCGTCACCCGGCACTTCGACCACGTGATCGATGTGCACGTGATCCTGTCGGTCAACAAGCTTCGGCAGAAGGCGGAGGTGACGCTGCGCGTGCGCGGCAAAGACTTGCACTGCGAGAGCGAGGAAAGCGATCTGTACGCGGCAATCGACCTCATGATCGACAAGCTCGATCGCCAGGTTTTGCGCTACAAGGACAAACTCAACGATAAGCCGCACGACGCGCTCAAGCATCAAGACGTGTGATGCCGGGCGGAATGGAACTATTGCACGGTTCGGACGGTCGCACTGGAAGTGCCGGCCGTGCAGGCCGGGCGCGAGTGTTTCGGTTGCGCTATAATCCGCCCCCTCGTCAGACTCCCGGCATGCGCCTCAGCGTCAACGCCCCGGGCCGACCGCAGCGTCGGCTCGACAACCTGGATTCATGACCCTCGTCGCGAAGCTCCTTCCGCCCGCGAACATCTTGCTCGACCTTTCGGTTTCGAGCAAGAAACGCCTGTTCGAGCAGGTCGGGCTGCTGTTTGAAAACAACCATGGCATCGCCCGCGGCGTCGTCTTCGACAGTCTGTTTGTGCGCGAACGTCTCGGCTCGACCGGACTCGGACAGGGAGTCGCCATTCCCCACGGCCGGATCAAGGGCCTGAAGGAGGCGCTCGGCGCATTCGTACGGCTTGCGCAGCCGGTCGCATTCGACTCCCCGGACGCAAAACCCGTCAACCTCGTTTTCGTGCTGCTCGTTCCCGAGCAGGCGACCGAGAAGCACCTCCAAATCCTGTCTGAGCTAGCGCAAATGTTCAGCGATAGGGCCCTGCGCGAATCGATGGCGGCCGTGCCGGACGCGGGCGCGCTGCACCAGCTGATCGCGGCCTGGCAGCCGGATGCTTCAGGTCAACGTCGCGCAGCTGCATGACGATCTCCGCGAGTCGCTTTCGCTCGCGTGGATCGCAGGGCGCGGCGGGGGCGGCACGGTGCGGCGCGAAGCGGTCGCGGCCGCCGCGCTGATCGGGCACCTCAACCTCACTCACCCCAACAGCATTCAGGTGCTCGGCGCCTTCGAGGCGCCTTTGCTCGGCGGCGACGCGCGCGCCGACTTTTCCGCGAAGCTGTTCGCCGCTGCGCCCGCCGCCGTGGTGCTCGCCGACGGAATCGGCGCGACCCCGGAGCTCGTCGAGTCCTCCGAGCGCACGCAGACGCCGCTGCTGACGACGCCGCTCCCCGCGGCGCGCGTCATCGAGCGGATCGCGCGCTACCTTTCCAAGGCGCTTGCCGAGACGACCGAGAGGCACGGCGTATTCATGGACGTGCTCGGACTCGGCGTTCTGATCACCGGGGAGTCGGGGGTCGGGAAGAGCGAGCTGGGGCTCGAGCTGATCAGCCGCGGACACGGCCTGGTCGCAGACGACGTCGTCGAAATCTCGCGCATCGCCGCCAGTACGCTCGAGGGCCGTTGTCCGCCCATGCTCAAGGATTACCTGGAAGTGCGCGGGCTGGGCCTGCTCAATATCCGCACGATCTTCGGCGAAACCGCGGTGCGGCCGAAAATGAGGCTGAAGCTGGTCGCCGATCTCCAGCGACCGTCTCCGGGCGGCGAAAATATCGATCGCTTGCCGCTCGCCGAGCTTACCGAGGACATTCTCGGCGTCGAGATTCGCAAGGTGATCATTCCGGTGGCGGCCGGCCGCAACCTCGCGGTGCTGCTCGAGGCCGCGGTGCGGAACTACATCCTGCAGCTGCGAGGAATCGACACGACGGCCGAATTCATGGCGCGCCAGCGGCACGCGATGGAACGCGGCAGCTGACGCGTTCGCGCTGGATCTGTGCCGCGCGAGCGAGGGTTTTTCCCTTGCACGGCCGACATACGGCGGGCACACTGCATGGCGTGGGGGAGAATCTCGCGATTCGGGCCATGCAACTCATACTCGTGAGCGGGTTGTCCGGCTCGGGGAAGAGCATCGCCCTGCACGTGCTGGAGGATGGCGGCTACTACTGCGTCGACAATCTTCCCGCGACTCTGCTGCTCGATGTGATCGATTTTCTCGCCGAGGCCGGACACGATCGCGTCGGGGTGAGCGTCGACGCGCGCAGCAGCGCTCTTGCGGCGCTGCCCGAAAGCGTCGCGGAGTTGCGCACGCGCGGCGTCGATTGCCGGGTCCTGTTTCTCGAGGCCCAGCCGCAGGCGTTGCTGCGTCGCTTCTCCGAGACCCGCAGGCGGCACCCGCTCACCAGGCTCGGCATGACCCTTGCGGAGGCGATCGAGCAAGAGCGAACGCTACTCGCCGGGATCGCCGATCTCGGCCACCGCATCGATACGAGCGACCTTCAGACCAAGGTCTTGCAGAACTGGATCCGGGAGCTGCTCGGTCTGGACGGCGGCGCGCTCACGCTGCTGTTCGAGTCGTTTGCGTTCCGCGACGGAATTCCGCTCGATGCCGACTGGGTCATCGATGCCCGCATGCTGCCGAACCCGCACTACGAGCCGGCGCTGCGCCCGCACACCGGGCGCGACGCTCCCGTCATGGAGTTCCTCGGCCGCCAGGAAGCGGTGCAGCGCCTGCTCGACGACGTACGCTCGTTCCTTGCGCGCTGGCTGCCTGATATCGCACGCGAGAACCGCAGCTATCTCACGGTGGCGGTCGGCTGCACGGGAGGGCGTCACCGCTCCGTTTACCTCGCCGAGTGGCTTGCCGAGTCTTTCCGCGGCCGCTGGCGGGTGCTGGTGCGCCACCGGGGCCTCGCACGCGACACACCGTCGGGTTAGCCGCCATGGATGCCGGCCAGCCGAGCGAAATTCCGATCTTTCCGCTGCACGCGGTCCTATTCCCGGGCGGTGTGCTGCCGCTGCGCATCTTCGAGCAGCGCTACATGGACATGGCGACGACCTGCCTGCGCGACGAGCAACCCTTCGGCGTCTGCCTGATCACCTCGGGCAGCGAGGTGGGCGCGCCGGCCGCATCGGAGGAGATCGGCTGCGTCGCGCGCATCGTTCACTGGGACATGGAGCAGCTGGGTGTGCTTCAGGTCCGGGTGCGCGGCGAGCGGCGATTTCGCATTCTCGAGCGGCGCGTGCTCGAATCCGGTCTCGTTCAGGCGCGCGTGGAGATCCTGCCGGAGGACGAGGATGCCGAAGTGCCCGAACGATTCGCAGCCTGCGCGCAGCTCGTCCAGCTCGTGATCAAAGAGCGCGGCGCGGAGCTGATCGAAGCACCGCATCGCTTCGAGTCGAGCGCCTGGGTCAGCGCGCGGCTCACCGAAATCCTGCCGGTGCCGCTGGCGGCGAAACAAAAGCTGATGGAACTCAGCGACACCCTGCAGCGGCTGGAGATCCTGCACAAGTTTCTCATCCAGCACGGCCTTGTCGTCAAACCCTAACGCCGCGCGAGACGCTCCATGAGCGCGCGCACGGGGGCCGGCGTCGCCGCCGCACTCGCCCGATCCAGCGTCAGCCATCGCCGGCCGGGCGCCTCCAAGCGCGGGCTTCTGGCCTGCACCGCGCACAACACGGGGGCCGCGCGCAGCTTGAAATGCGTGAACCCGTGCTCGATCGGCGCAAGGCGTATCGGCGCGCCGACTTCGCAGCCGAACTCGCGCCTGCAATAGCCCCTGACGTCGGATCCGGCGAGCTCGGGAAAGGCCCATAATCCGCCCCATAGTCCGCTCGAAGGCCGCCGCTCGAGCAGGACCCGGCCGCTCTCGGTCAGAACGAGCCATGACGCGCGACGAGTTGGATAGGGTTTGCGCGGCCTCGGCGTCGGCAGCTCGGCGGTACGCCCCTCGCGACGCGACGCGCAGCCATGCTCGAGCGGGCAGAGGCCGCAGTTCGGCTTGCTGCGCGTGCAGACCGTCGCGCCCAGATCCATCAATCCCTGGGTGTAATCTCTCACGCCGCGCCGCGGGAGAAGACGCTCGGCGAGCGCCCACAGGCGAAGCGCCACCTCGCGCTCGCCGGTGTATCCCTCGATGGCGAAGCAGCGGGCGAGCACGCGCTTGACGTTGCCGTCCAGAATGGCCGCGCGCCGGCCGAAAGCGAATACAGCAATCGCCCCCGCGGTGGAACGTCCGATCCCCGGCAAGGCGGCAATTTCCTGCAATCGGCGTGGAAATTCTTCGCCGAGCTCGCGAACGATGTGGCGCGCCGCGCGGTGCAGATTCCGGGCGCGCGCGTAGTAGCCCAGGCCGCTCCACAGGCGCAGCACGTCGCCTTCGGGCGCCCGCGCAAGCGCTTGCAGGTGCGGAAATCTTTCGAGGAAGCGAAGATAGTACGGAATCACGGTCGCGACCTGGGTCTGCTGCAGCATCACTTCCGAAATCCAGATGCGGTACGGATCGCACACCTCCTGCCAGGGAAGTCCACGGCGCCCATGACGCCGCTGCCATGAAACCACGTTGCGGGCAAAATCGCGCACGCCGCGATTGTAGGCGAGGCGCGGAGAGAACATCGGAGGTTGCGACGTTGACGGCGCCGAGGGAACCCGGCAACATCGCCGGGCGCTTCGTGGCGCGGTTCGATCTGCATTCTTCGCCCTGATGCTCGCGTTCGTTCTCCGCCGCTTGGTCCAGGCCGCGCTCGTCATGCTGGTGGTGGGTTTGATCGCCTTCGCGATGTTCCGCTTCGTCGGCGACCCGGTCGTCTTCATGCTGGGCCAGGACGCGACGCCGGAAGAGCGCGTCCGCATGACGCAGGCGCTCGGCCTCGACCAGCCGTTTTACGTCCAGTACGCGACCTACCTCGCCCGTGCCGCGCAAGGGGAGTTCGGCCTGAGCCTGCGCCAGCTGCGGCCGGTGTCGACGCTGATCGTCGAGCGGCTGCCGGCGACGCTCGAGCTGTCCCTGGTCGCGGCGCTGTTCGCCCTCGCCGCAGGCATCCCGATGGGGGTGTACACGGCGCTGCGCCGAAATTCCTGGCTATCGCAGGCGCTGCTCGCTATCTCGCTGATCGGCGTTTCGCTCCCGACTTTCCTGATCGGCATCCTGCTAATTCTGGTCTTCGCGGTCATCCTCGGCTGGCTGCCCTCCTTCGGGCGCGGGGATACGGTCGCGATCGGCTGGTGGACCACGGGGCTGCTGACGACCTCCGGGCTCAAGGCCCTGGTTCTGCCGTCGATCACGCTCGGGTTGTTCCAGATGACGCTGATCCAGCGCCTGGTGCGCTCGGAAATGCTCGAGGTGCTGCGCACCGACTACATCAAGTTCGCGCGCGCGCGCGGGCTGACGGATCGGGCGGTTCACTTCCGTCACGCGCTCAAGAATACCTTGGTTCCCGTGATCACCATCACCGGCCTGCAGCTGGGCTCGATCATCGCATTCGCGATCATCACCGAAACGGTGTTCCAGTGGCCGGGAATGGGACTGCTCTTCATCCAGTCGGTCAGCTTCGCCGATGTTCCGGTCATGGCGGCGTACCTGTGCCTTATCGCGCTGTTTTTCGTCGTTATCAACTTGGTCGTGGATCTGCTTTACTATGCGGTCGATCCGCGGCTGCGGATCGAGCGCGTCGGCGCCACGCACTAGGCTCGGAATTCTCGCAGCTGCAATCCGCGCGATTGAGAGGTCACTTCATGAGCACACCGGTTGATCACATCCGCAAGTATCACGGCGAGCTGAAGAGCATCCGCCATGATATCCACGCCCACCCGGAGCTCGGATTCCAGGAGAATCGCACCTCCGCCATCGTCGCCGAGCGGCTTGCCGGGTGGGGAATCGAGGTTCATCGCGGCCTTGCGAAGACCGGTGTCGTAGGCGTCGTCCGGGGAAGGAGCACGGCGAGCGGCCGCAGCGACGGATTGCGCGCCGACATGGATTGCCTGCCGATCAGCGAAGCGGGCCGAGTTCCGTACCGCTCGCAGCACGATGGCCGCATGCACGCCTGCGGACACGACGGGCACACGACGATGCTGCTCGGGACCGCGCGCTACCTCTCCGAAACACGGAATTTCGACGGCACCGTGTACCTCATCTTCCAGCCGGCGGAGGAAGGCGGCGGTGGCGGCCAGGTGATGGTTCAGGAGGGGCTCTTCGAGCGCTTCCCCGCGAACGAGGTGTACGCGCTGCACAACTGGCCGAACTTGCCGCCCGGGAAGATCGCGGTCCGCCCGGGCCCGATGATGGCCGCCACCGACGAAATCCAGATCACCGTGCGCGGCAGGGGCGGGCACGCGGCGATGCCGCACCTGACCGTGGACCCCGTCGTCGCCGTCGCGCACATCATCACCGCGTTGCAGACGATCGCGAGCCGAAACATCAACCCCGTGGACGCGGCGGTCGTGAGCATCTCCTCGATGCAGACGAGCCAGGTCGGAGCGTTCAACATCATCTCCGAATCGGTCAAGCTCGTCGGCACCGTGCGCACCTTCCGGGCGGAGACGCGCGATCTCGCCGAGCGACGGATCAAGGAAATCGTCGCTTCGGTCGCGACCGCCTTCGGCGCGAGCGCCGAAATCGATTACCGCCGCGGCTACCCGGCGACGGTCAACAGCGAGCGAGAAGCCGAATTTGCCGCCCAGGTGGGCGAGCGCATCTTCGGCCGCGACAACGTCGTGCGCGACGCCGACCCGACGATGGGCGGGGAGGACTTTTCCTACATGCTGCTCGAGCGTCCCGGCGCGTACGTCTGGCTCGGCCAGGGTGGCGGTCCCCACAACTGCTTCCTGCACAACCCGAACTACGATTTCAACGACGACGTGATTCCTTCCGGCGCGGGCTACCTGGCGGCGCTGGCCGAGGAGTCGTTGCCGCTCGCGGGCCGCGAAGCGCGAGGATCGGTGAACGCGACGGCGGCGGCGTGAGCACCAGCGGGATGCGAACACTCAGCACTCAAAGGAGAATCGACATGTGCGTAATTCGGTATCTGTCCATCATCGCGCTGAGCGCCGCCCTGGCATCCGGGGCGCAGGCGAGGACTTTCAAGTACGCCGACCAGGGCGACTCGCTGTCAATGGACCCGATGATGCTGAACGAGTCGCTGCTGCTCAACTTCACCGGCAACCTGTACGAATCGCTTACCGGCCGCGGCAAGACGCTCGAGCTCGTTCCCGAGCTCGCCACGGATTGGAAGCAGACCGCCCCGACCGTATGGCGCTTCAACCTGAGAAAAGGCGTGCGCTTCCACGACGGCACGCCGTTCACTGCAGACGACGTGATCTTCTCCTACGAGCGCGCCAAGGGCGAAGGCTCGGACATGAAGACCTACGTCGGTTCGATCAAGGAGATCCGCAAGATCGACGATCACGCGATCGACATCGTAACCAACGCCCCCTTTCCGATCCTGCCCGACGTCATCAGCCTGTGGCGCATCATGTCCAAGAGCTGGTGCGAGAAGAACAACGCGGTGACGCCGGTCGACGTGAGAAAGGGCAAGGAGAACTACGCTTCGACGCGGGCCAACGGGACCGGCCCGTTCATGCTCAAGGAGCGCCAGCCGGGTGTGAAGACCGTGCTCGTTCCGAATCCCAACTGGTGGGGCAAGAAGGAGCACAACCTGACCGAGGTCGTATTCACGCCGATCGGCAACGACGCGACCCGCGTCGCGGCGCTCATCTCGGGCGAGATCGACATGATGCAGCCAGTTCCGCTGCAGGACGTGCAGCGCCTGAACGGCGACCCGAACTTGAAAGTCCTGCAAGGCCCGGAATTGCGCACCATATTCCTCGGTCTGGACCAGAGCAGGGACGAGCTGCTCTATTCCAGCGTAAAGGGGAAGAATCCGTTCAAAGACGTGCGCGTACGCAAGGCGTTCTACCAGGCGATCGATATCGAGGCCATCCGTAAGACGATCATGCGCGGCGCATCGACCCCGACCGGGCTGATGATCGCGCCGGGCATCAAGGGATTCGTCCCCGAACTGAACCCCCGATTTCCCTACGATCCGAACGAGGCGAAGAAGCTGCTCGCCGAAGCCGGCTATGGCAAGGGGTTCGAGGTCGGGATGAACTGCCCCAACGATCGTTATGTGAACGATGCGGAGATCTGCCAGGCGGTCGCGGCGATGCTCGCCCGGGTGGGCGTCAAGGTGAATTTGAATGCGGAGACCAAGGCGACGTATTTCCCGAAGATCCTGTCGCGCAATACCTCCTTCTACCTACTCGGATGGACGCCGGGAACGTATGACTCGCACAACCCGCTGTTCGCGCTGATGAGCACGCCGGGCGATGGCGGGCAGGGACAGTTCAACCTGGGGTCGTATTCCAATCCGAAGGTGGACGAACTCACCAAGGCGATCGCCTCGGAAACCGATCTGCGCAAGCGCCAATCGATGATCACGGAGGCGTTCAAGATCCACCGCGAGGAGTTCGGCCATATTCCGCTGCACCAGCAGGCGCTGACCTGGGGCATGAAGAAGAGCGTTGATCTCGTCCAGCTTCCCGATAACTTCAATTACCTGCGCTGGGTGGTCGTCAAGTAGCGTCGGCGCCCGGATCGGTGGCGGGTGCGTGACGCGCTTCCATGACCCTGCGCGCCACGCTGCTGCGCCTGTGGGAGCACGATCTGGCCTACAGCTTTCGCCGCTCGCCGGTCACGGTAGCGGCGGCGCTCGCGACGCTCGCCTGCTTCGCGGGCGCGGTTCTCGCTCCCTGGATCGCACCGCACAATCCGTTCGACCTCGCTTCGCTGAATCTGCTCGATGCGCTCAAGCCCCCGGCGTGGTCCGAGGACGGGACCGCCCGGCACCTGCTCGGAACCGACAATCAGGGCCGCGACGTGCTCTCGACGATCATGTACGGCGCGCGCATCTCGCTTGCCGTGGGCGCCGCCTCGGTGCTCTTCGCGCTCGTGCTCGGCGTGAGCCTGGGCCTCGCCTCGGGGTATATCGGCGGCCGGCTCGACGCGTTCATCATGCGCGTCGCCGATATCCAGCTCTCTTTTCCCGCGATCCTGATCGCCCTTCTCATCGACGGCGTGGCCCGGGTTGCGCTCCCGCGCGCCTCGCACGACAGCATCGCGATCCCGGTGCTCGTGCTCGCGATCGGGATCTCGGGATGGGTCCAGTACGCGCGCACGGTGCGCGGCTCCACCCTGGTCGAGAAGAACAAGGAATACGTCCAGGCCGCGCGTGTCATCGGCCGCCATCCCCTCGCGATCATGGTCTCGCACGTCCTGCCGAACGTGACCGGGCCGGTGCTCGTGATCGCCACGATACACATCGCGACGGCGATCATCACCGAGGCGACGTTGTCGTTCCTGGGGGTCGGCGTTCCGCCTACGCAGCCTTCGCTCGGCACGTTGATCCGGGTCGGAAACGATTTCCTCTTCTCGGGCGAGTGGTGGATCACCGTCTTTCCCGGAGCGGCGCTCGTCATCCTGGTCCTGTCGGTCAACCTGCTGGGCGACTGGCTGCGCGACGCGCTCAATCCGAAGCTGCGCTGATTCGGCAACCCGTGCCTGAGCCGCTGCTCGATGTGACGGACCTGCGCGTGGAGTTTCCGACGCGTCGCGGAACGCTGGTCGCGGTCGACGGAATCTCTCTTTCGATCGCGCCCGGCGAGACCCTCGGCATCGTGGGCGAGTCCGGCGCAGGCAAATCGCTCACCGGCATGGCGATCATCGGCCTGCTCGAGCCGCCGGGACGCATCGCCGGGGGCGAAGTCCGCCTCGAGGGCGAGCGGCTCGACGGGCTCTCGCACGAGCGCATGCGCCGGATCCGCGGTCGCCGGATCGGCGCGATCTTCCAGGACCCGCTGACCTCGCTCAATCCGCTCTACACGGTGGGCCGGCAGATCGTCGAGACGATCCAGACGCACCTGCCCATGAACGCGCAGCAGGCGCGCGACCGGGCGATCGAGCTACTCAAGGAGGTGGGCATTCCCGCGGCCGACCGGCGCATCGACCAGTTCCCACACCAGTTCTCCGGCGGCATGCGCCAGCGGGTGGTGATCGCGCTGGCGCTGTGCGCCAACCCGCGCCTCATCATCGCCGACGAGCCCACCACCGCGCTCGACGTCTCGATCCAGGCCCAGATCATCCAGCTGCTCAAGCGCCTTTCCCGCGACCACGGCACCGCGGTGATGCTGATCACGCACGACATGGGAGTGATCGCGGAGACCACCGACCGGGTGGCGGTGATGTACGCCGGGCGAATCGTGGAGGAGACCGACGTGCGCACTCTGTTCGGCGACGCCCTGCACCCCTACACCCGGGGCCTCATCGGC
>JBFGLA010000027.1:0-14617 GCA_041576355.1 Burkholderiales bacterium | reverse complement strand
GTGGCCGCTCGTGTGCCCGGGCATGAGGAAGGCGCGAACGCGCACGCCGCCGAGGTCCCAGGCCGCGCCGTCGGCATAGCCGGTCGCGTCCGGGCGCGCGACGAAGTGAAAGTCGCGCTCGACCTTCGCCTTCATCTCTTCGAGCACTTGCGGCGCATAGCCGTAATGCCGGGCGAGCCCGTCCCAGCTCTGCACCGCGGCGAGGTCGCCATGCGGCGCCTGAACGGGCGCGCGCGGCAGCCTGTGCAACCCTGCGACATGGTCCTCGTGCACATGGCCGAGGATGACGAGACCGATGCCGTCCAGCTCGGCGCCGAGCCGGTTGGCGACGAGCGGGGTGTCGAAGGCCACGGTGGTGTCGCGCCCGCGCACGACGACCTGGTTGCCGTCGGGATACTTGCCGGATTTCTCGCCGAAGTAGACCGTGACCCGGCCGGTCTGGAACGAAGCGACGGGCATGTCTAGCGGGCGCTCGGCAGGTCGAGCCAGAACGAGCTGCCCGCCCCCTGGGTCGAGCGGAATCCGATCCTCCCGCCGATCGCTTCCACGAGACGCTTCGCGATGGCGAGGCCCACGCCGATCCCGCGGATCGTGCCGACGTCGGTGTTCAGGCGGCTGAACGGCTCGAACAGCTTCGCGTGCTGAGAGGCGGGGACGCCGCAGCCCGTATCCTCGACGATCAGACGCAAGTAGCCGGATTCCGGCTTTTCGCACGAGACCGTCACCTGTCCGCTCTCCTTGTTGAACTTGACGGCGTTGGAGAGCAGGTTCTGCAACGCGCGCTGCGCGTAGCCGCGGTCGATTTGCAGCAAGCGCTCGGAGTACGCTGCGCACCGGTCGACAACCTGGATCCGTCTCTTTCCCGCCTCGGCGGCGATCCCGGCGAGCGCCGGCGCGAGCAGGTCTGCGACGCGAATCTCCTCGATGGCGACGGGTTTGCCGCCAGCCTCGATCCGGCTCATCTCGAGCAGTCCCGCGACCAGGCCGTTCAGATCGTGCCCGGCGCGGATGATCTGCTCGACATGCTCGCGCAGCGTGGGATCGAGCGCGTGTTGGTCCGACATCTTGATCAGCTCGGCAAAGCCGATCATCGCGTGCAACGGGGTGCGCAACTCGTGGCTCACGGAGGAGAGCAGCGCGGTCTTGGCGCGGCTCGCCATTTCCGCCGCGTCGCGGCTCGCTCGCAGGAGCGTCTTCGCACGCTCGCGCTGGCGCAGCACCAGGATCGCGGCGAGGACCATCATCGCGACCGCCGACAGCATGGTCAAGAGCATTAGCGTCGGCTCTGTTTCCACCGGCGCGACGCTCCTAGGAAGCCAGCCGTTCACTGTCGCCGTGTAAAGGATCAC
This sequence comes from Burkholderiales bacterium, assembly GCA_041576355.1. Classification (GTDB taxonomy): domain Bacteria; phylum Pseudomonadota; class Gammaproteobacteria; order Burkholderiales; family SG8-39; genus JAOUFA01. The sequence goes on along the minus strand of JBFGLA010000027.1, from coordinate 13,268 downwards.
GATCGCGCCGATGTCGACCAGGGCGACCGTCACCAGGATCGGCGCGCTGCCGAAGGTGCTGAGCACCGCGAAGAGAGCGAGCAGCCAGGGCAGCGCTGCCGAGTGGATACCTCCCATGTAGTAGGACCACACCGCGACGATGGCGACGCCGCCGACGTTGGTCAGGACGAGCACCGGCGTGATGCTTTCGAGAAAGCGCAGCGACACGGCGCCCAGAGCAGGCGTCAGGATCGCCGCGGCGAACAGGCCCGCCTCGATGCGGCTCATTCCACCTCGCACCGCAGCGTAGGCGAAGAACAGCGTCGTAACCACGCCGGAGATGGCGAGCAGCGATTTGACGATGCCCTTGTAGCGCATCTCGCGCGCGGGATCGCCGCGCACGTGCGGCGGGAGGAACCAGGAAAAGACGTCGAGCACGTCTTAGCCGCGCCCGACGAACGGCATCTTGGTCGCCATCACCGTGAGGAATTGCACGTTCGCATCGAGCGGCAGGCTCGCCATGTAGAGGACGGCGCTCGCGACGTGCGCGACGTCCATGCGCGGCTCGACCTTGACCGTTCCGTCCGCCTGCTGCACGCCCTTCGTCATGCGCTCGGTCATCTCGGTCGCGGCGTTGCCGATGTCGATCTGGCCGCACGAGATGTCGTGCTTCCTGCCGTCCAGCGATATGCACTTGGTGAGACCGGTGATCGCGTGCTTGGTCGCGGAATACGGAGCCGAATTGGGCCGCGGCGCGTGCGCCGAGATCGAGCCGTTGTTGATGATGCGGCCGCCGCGCGGGACCTGGACCTTCATGATCCGGATCGCCTCCTGCGCGCACAGAAACGATCCCGTGAGGTTGGCGTCGACCACGGCCTGCCACTGCTCGTAGGTGAGATCCTCCATCGGGATCGCGGGCGCGCCCATTCCGGCGTTGTTGAACAGAACGTCCAGGCGGCCGAACTTTTCCTTCGTCCGGGCGAAGAGATTCCTGACCGACGCCGGATCGCCGACGTCGGCGGGGACGGCGAGCGCGCGCTCGCCTGCCGCCTCGGCATCCTTCACCGCCTGCTCGAGCGGCTCGCGCCGCCTCCCGGCCAGCGCCACGCTGTAGCCTGCCCGCAGAAAAGCGAGCGCGACCGCCTTGCCGATTCCCGTTCCTGCGCCCGTCACCACGGCGACCTTGCCGACCGAAGCCATACTCAGTTCTCCTATCCAGGCATGCAGGACCCCGATGTTATCGTAGCGGCGCAGCTGCGGCGCGGGGCGAAGTGCCGCAGAAGCGAATCTTGGCTAAACTCGCATGCGTCGTGAATTCAATTTACGAGGAGGCGACGGTATCCCGAGTAGCGATGCTCGTGCTGGAGGGCGTGACCAAGCGCTTCGGCGAGCGCGTCGTGCTGAACGCGGTGTCGCTCGAGCTCGAGGCCGGAGAGTACATCGCGGTGCTCGGCGAATCGGGCATCGGAAAATCGACCCTGCTCAACGTGATTGCCGGCCTCGAGCCGGCCGATTCCGGCAGTGTGCGATTCCGGGGCGACGAGATCACCCGGCTCGCAGACGACGAGCTGACGCGGCTGCGGCGCCGGCATTTCGGGTTCGTGTTCCAGGCGTTCCACGTCCTGCCGCACCTGAGCGTCGAGCAGAACGTGGGCTTGCCGCTGCTGTTGCGCGGCGCATCCGCATCGGAGATCGCACTCCGGGCGCGCGCGGCGATCGCGGCGGTGGGGCTTGCCGGCCGCGAAGCAAGCCCGCCGCGCGAGCTTTCGGGCGGGGAGCTGCAGCGCGTCGCAATCGCCCGCGCGCTCGTCGGCGACCCGCAGCTCGTGCTGGCCGACGAGCCGACCGGCAACCTCGATCCTGACAGTGCTCGCCAGGTGCTCGGGTTGCTGTGCACGCAGGTGAAAAGCCGCGGCGCCGCGGGGATCCTCGTCACCCACTCGGAGGCCGCCGCGGCGGGCTGCGACCGACGCTACCGGTTGACGAACGTTGGGCTCGCTAGCGCTTGAACTGTTTCACGACTTCTTCCGATCGCGCGCGTTGCACGTAGCGCTCGGCGTCCTCGGCGAGCAGCAGCCGCTCCTTCACCAGCGCTTTCGCGTAGGCGTCGACCTTTTTGACGTAGGCGGCATGGTTGCCGTAGCGCTCTTCGAGCGAGAGGCGGGGATCGCGCTTCGCCTCGCGCTCGGTCCGGGTCGCGGCGAAGACGACGTGGCTGCCGTCGCGATCGCACAACTCGCCTTCGGGAAAGGGCGACTTGTACAGATTCCAGCCGGTGTAGGTGGCGAGCGGCACGGCGATATCGGGCAGGCGTATGCCGGCGACCTCGTTCCCGTCGCGGTCGACTTTCGAGACGAAGGTGCGGTACCGGGTCGGCGAGGTCACGTGCGGCTGCACCCAGTCGTGGATAAGCGGAACATCGTTCGTGAACGAAGCCACCTGCATCCCGGGAATCTCCGGAAATCCCGTCTGCCCGGCGGCGACCAGGGTTGCCGCGTCGAGCGTCGGCACTCGGCTCGCCGGCGGCGCTTTGCCCTGGGTCGCCCACGCGTCGAGCGCGACGACGAGCGCGCGCAGCGCGGGCGCGGGGCTGTGAGGATTGCGCGGATTCGCGCAAGGCCCGGGCGCGCTCGTCAGGCCGGTCCTGCCTCCGTGCTGCGTGCCGGCGATGAGATAAGCGCGCGCGTTCGCAGGCAGCCGCACGTCGCGCCTGCCGAGGGGATCGGTGTGCAGGAGCGAAGCGCCTTTCTGCCAGTACTCGGTCGAGGTATTGACGTCCATCCACGCCGGATCGAAGCGCTCGCCGCGCAGCAGCGCGCCGGGGCGAAACGACACCGGATCGGTCATGCGCGCGGTTGAGAAGGGAAACGCGTTCTCCGGGTAGGTGTGATCCTCGTGCTGGGTGTTGGTGCGCGCCGGCTGGCCGAACTCGGCGTTCAGGAACACGCCGCCCGCGCCGGCGATGTGCGAGAGCACGCCATCGAACACTCGGCGCGCCGCCTCGTCCTGGTTGAACCCCTGGTGCACGAAATCCCTCAGGTAGCGCCCGCTTTGCGAGATTCCGACTGCGAGCGCATGCAGGATCCCGCGCGCCGGATTGCGCTGGAACTCGTCGTCGGAGCTGGCATAGCGCAGGAACGACACCAGGTCGCGCACCGCGGCGAAGCCGATTCCGAGCACCTTGGGGTCCTTGGCGGGGTAGTGAAATTCGTACAACGATCCCGGCTCGGGCTTCGTTCCCTCGGGAAGGAGCCGGATCTCGCGCGAATTGACATAGCTCCAGCCGCCGGCCGGAATCGCGACGCGTGGGTCTTTCTCCTTGCGCCGCACGGTGAGCTTCGCCTTGGACGGATCGAGATCCGCGGCCTCGTAGGTAAGACGGAACGTGTCGCGTTGCGGCCCGCGCGTGCCCGACACGAGCTCGTCGCGGATCACTCGCACCACGTTCGGCACCACGGGCGAATTCATCGCCATGCCGTGGTTCGCCTTCGGCGCGTCCGGGTCCCAGCCGCTCCAGACCATGGTATAGCCCAGTCGGAAGAACAGCGCGTTGCCCGCGTCTTTGACCTCCTTGGGGTCGTTCACCGCGCCGGCCGCCTGCGCCGGCGCATCCATCATCCAGTGCAGCAGAAACTTGCGCCCGCGGTTGGTGACGTCGTAGAGGATGCGGCCGTTTCCCTTGGCGGGATTGGCCGGCCGCAGCATGAACCACTCGACCTCGTACTCGACCCGGCCGCGCGCGTTGGTCGGCGCCCGATCGAGATTGACGATTCCCTCGTTGCGCCAGTCATAGGGATCGAGCTCGCCCTTGGCGACGCCGTACACGCGCTCGTAGACGCCGGCATCGCCGAAGCGCGCGCCTTCGGCAAACAACTCGGTCTTCTGCACCCGGATTTCGGTGAGGCGCGCCTCGGCGCTCGCACAGAGGCATGCGGCGAGAGAAGCGACCCACAGCGTATTTTTCATTTTCCCCTCCTTCCTTGAAGCCTTAAGGCGCGCTCTTGCGCGCGTAGCGCTGAAAGAGCTTGCGCGCGGGGTAGGCGAGCTGGCGGCCGTCCAGCGCCTCCTCGATACGCAGCCCTTCGTTCCACTTCGCCATGCGCTCGGAGCGCGAGAAGCTGCCGACCTTCAACTGCGGCACGCCCCAGCCGATGGCGAGGTGGACGATCGAGACGTCCTCCGACTCGCCCGAGCGCGCCGAGACGATCGCGCCGTAGCCGGCCTCGCGCGCGGTATTCCAGGCCGCCCGGGTTTCGCTGAGCGTGCCGACCTGGTTCGGCTTGAGGAGCACCGCGTTGCACGCACCGTCGCGGATGCCCATGGCGATGCGCTTTGCATCGGTGACGAAATAGTCGTCGCCGACGATCTGCACCTTGCTTCCTGCCGCCTGGGTGAACGCGCGCATCGCCGCGGTGTCGTCCTCGGCGAACGGATCCTCGATCGAAACGATGGGATAGGCCTCGATCCAGCGCAGGTACATTGCGATCATCTGCTCGGTGCTGAGAGCCCGGTTCTCGAGCGCGAGATGGTAGCGGCTGCCGCGATGAAGCTGAGTCGCGGCGACATCGAGCGCGATCGAGACATCGCCTCCGGGCGCGAACCCCGCGTCTTCGATCGCACGCACCAGCTCGGCGAGCGCTTCCTCGTTCGATTTGAACGCGGGCCAGTAGCCGCCTTCGTCGGCGACGCCGTGCAGGGCATTCTTCTTCGCCAGGCGGGCGCCGGCGGCGGTGTACACCTCGGCGGTCCACTCCAGGCTCTCGGCGAAGCTCCCCGCGCCGTTACAGACGACCAGATAGTCCTGGACGTCGACCCGGCCGCGCGCGTGCGCGCCGCCGCCGTAGATCTGGATCTGAGGCACCGGCAGCGCGACGCGCCGCTCGCCGGCGAGGTAGCGCCATAGCGGCAGCCCGGCGGCAGCGGCCGCGGCATGCGCGCAGGCGAGAGATACTGCGACCAGCGCGTTGCCGCCCAGGCGCGAGCGCTGGTTCGTGCCGTCGAGATCGACGAGCGCGGCGTCGATCGCCGTCTGGTCGGAGGCGTCGAGGCCGAGGAGGGCGGAACGGATCTCGCCGTTCACTCCGCGTACCGCCTTTCCCACGTCGAGGCCGCCGAGCGATTTCCCGCCGTCGCGCAGGTCGCGCGCTTCGCCCGACCCCGTCGAGGCGCCGGCCGGCGCGATCCCACGGCCGACGTGACGTGCGCCGGCGCTTTCGACAGTGATCTCCGCCTCGACAGTCGGCCGGCCGCGGGAATCCCAGACGCGCCGGCCGCGCACTTCAACGATCCGCGTCATCGCGCGAGCTCGGCCTTCCAGGTGCGCGCGATCTCGTCCAGGCGCGCGGGCGGGCGCGCAAGGAGCGCGCGCGCGACCTTGCGCACGCGCGCCTTCGCCGGCTCGTCTTCCGCCAGATACTCGACCGGCGATTTGCCATCGATTCGGGCGAGGAAGAGCCCGGGCAGCAGGCTCGCCGTGCGCTCTTCGATCGCCTCGCGCGGCTCCCAGGCGACCGCTTGGAGATACGCGGCGGCGAGCGCCTGGTAGCAGGCGAGAAACGCCGCCTCGGCGCTCGGCGTCCACAGGCACTTCAGGAGCAGGTGATTCAGGCAGAAAGCGAGATCAAATGCCGGGTCGCCGTACCACGCGCACTCGGCGTCGAGAAACACGGGGCCGCGCGGTCCGACGAGGATGTTCTTCGGGCTCACGTCGCCGTGCACAAGCGCGAGCCGGGTGCGTGCCGTGCGCTCGGCGAGCGCTCCAAGCTGCGCCGCCAGATCCTCGTGCAATCGGGCGGTGGCGAGCAGGTAGGGATCGAGCCGGATCGCGTGAAAGCTCGCATCGGTCGCGAAGCGCGCGGCGACATCTGAATCGCCAGCGGTCGCCGCGTGCAGGCGCGCGAGATGCGTGCCGACCGAGCGGGCGAAGGCTGGGTCCGCGCGCCCCGCGTGCAACTCGTCCTTCCACACCCGGTATCGTTGCGGGTCGAGGTACTCCATCGCGAAATACCCGGCGTCGTCGTGTGCGAGCACCCGCGGCGCGACGCCGGGAGAAATCGCCCGCGCCGCCTCCAGCCATCGACGTTCGTAGGCGTTGCGTTCGACCGGCGCTTCCCAGGGCTGGGCGGTGCGCAGCCGCGGCAGCGCCCGCTTGACGCAGATGGGACCGGACTCGAGATCGACGCGCCAGATGTCCGACGAGACACCGCCGCCGAGCGCGGTGACTTTCGGCGTACCCGAGGGTGCTGCAAGCCCGCAGCGTCGCAGGAATTCGAGCACTGGCGCGAACCCCGGCGGCAGGGCGCTCACGGCGCCAGACGCTCGATCTTCCAGCCGCCGCCCGAGCGCGTGTATAGCAGCCGATCGTGCAGGCGGTCGGGTCGACCCTGCCAGAATTCAATCGCCGTGGGAATCACGCGATAGCCGCCCCAGTGCGGCGGCCGCGGCGGGTTTTCACCGTAGCGCGCCTGCATCGCGGCAAGAGCGTCCTCGAGCGCCTTACGGTCGCGTACCGTGTCGCTTTGCCGCGAGGCCCAGGCCGAGAGCCGCGCACCGAGCGGGCGGCTGACGAAATACTCGTCGGAGTCCTTCGCGTCGACACGCTCGACGCGGCCGTCGATGCGGACCTGGCGTTCGATCTCCGACCACAGGAGCACCAGACAGGCGTTCGGACGCCGCGCGATTTCCCGGCCTTTGCGGCTCTCGTAGTTCGTGTAGAACACGAACGATTCGTTCTCGACTGCCTTCAGGAGGACGATACGGGCGGAGGGGGCGCCCTCGGCCGTGACCGTCGCGAGCGTCATCGCGTTGGGAAGCGGCAGCCCGGCGTCGAGCGCCTCCCGGAGCCAGCTCTCGAACTGCCGGAACGGATTCGAATCGGCGTGATTCTCCACCAGTCCCGAACGCATGTACTCTTGTCGTAGATCAGCGATTTTCATGGCGGATGCGATTCTACCGGTCGCGGCATAACTTCGCGCCGGCGAGGCCAGGGACGGTTGAAATGGACGGAGTTCATGACTACGGTTGCGGGATCAGCGCGGTGGACTCGCGCCTGGTGCGCGACACGCAAACCGCGGTGCATATCATCGTCGAGGGAGGCAGGGCGGCGATCGTCGATACCGCGACCGCGGCCTGCGTCCCCCGCGTCCTCGAAGCCCTCGCCGGCAAGGGCATCGCTCCCGGCCAGGTCGACTTCGTCATCCTGACCCATGTGCATCTCGATCACGCCGGTGGCGCGGGGCGGCTCATGCAGTGCTGCCCGAATGCGAAGCTGACGGTGCACCCGCGCGGTGCGCGCCACATGATAGACCCCAGCCGTCTCATGGCGGCGACAGTCGATATCTACGGGGCGGATGCGGCATGGCGCATGTACGGCGAGGTTGTTCCGATTCCGGAGCATCGGGTGATCGAAACCGGCGAAGGAACGTTCGTTTCGCTCGCGGGGAGGGAGCTCTCGTTTCTCGATGCTCCCGGGCATGCCCGGCATCATGTGGTGGTCCGCGACAGCCGTAGCGGCCGCTTGTTCGCCGGGGATACGTTCGGGTTGTCCTATCGGGAGCTTGACCTGGGCAATCGGCAGTTCTCTTTCCCCACCACCAGCCCGTCGCAGTTCGATCCGCCCGCTTTGCACGCCTCGATCGATCGCATGCTCTCCCTGGGCCCTGAAGCGATCTACGTGACCCACTTCGGGGAGTTGCGCGACCTTGGCCGGCTCGCTGCCGACCTGCATCGCCTGATCGACGCGCACGTCGATCTCGCCCTCGAGATGCAGGGAGCCGGGCCCGAGCGGCTTGCAAAGCTCGAGCGAGGCGTCGAAAAGATCGTGCTCGCCGAGGCGCTGCGGCAGGGTTGGAGGCTGTCGGAGGCGGAGCTGATGAGGGTGTTTTCTCTCGATATCGAGCTCAATGCGCAGGGGCTCGCCGCTTGGCTGGACGCGCGCGCGAGAGGTCTGCGCGCATCGAATTGAGGGTCGCGAAGCGGCGCACAAGAAGAAAAAATAGTGCTTTCCCCTCTGAAAAACGTTGACACGCCTCGCGGGATTCGGCATCTTCTCGTCACCGCTGCAAGACAGCGGCAAATTCCGGGATCGACGAGATTTCCGCATCGTTCAGAGGAGAAACCGATATGGCTAAGAAAAAGGCCGCCAAGAAGTCCGCTAGCAGGAAGAAATCCGCCGCGAAGCGCAAGCCGAACGCGGCATTCATGAAGCCTATGACCCCGAGCGCGACGCTCGCCGCCGTAATCGGCGCCAGCGCCATGCCGCGCACCGAGGTCACCAAGAAGATCTGGGGCTACATCAAGCGGAACGGCCTGCAGGACAAGAAGAACAGACGGATGATCAACGCCGACGACAAGCTCAAGCCGGTGTTCAGCGGCAAGTCGCAGGTGTCGATGTTCGAGATGACCAAGCTGGTCAACAAGCACCTCAAATAGCGTTAATCCGGCACGCACGCGTGCCGGATTAACTCCGCGAGTTGGACCGGACGCTACGCGCCGGTCAACTCGCGGGCTCAGCCGCGGGAAGCGCGCTTGTGGGCGTACCACCCGCCGGCAAGCAGGCACGCTGCAATCGCCCAGAACACCGGCGCCATGCCGACGAGCGCCCAGACCGTTCCCGAGGCCGCCGGAATGAACGTGTGGCTCGCGTTCAGCATGAACGTGCGCACGCCGATCACCTCGCCCTGCCTTCCGGGCGGTGCCGAATTGAAGAGCAGCGCCATGATCATCGGCTGTGCGCATCCCAGGCCGATTCCGAGCGTGAACGAGAGCGCCATCAGCAGCGGCACGCGCGTCACGAGCGGGAAGAGCAGATAACTCGCCCCCGAGATCGAAAGCGCCGCTGTGATCACCTGCCAGTGGCGCAGGTTGCGCACGACGAGCGGCAGCGCGAGGCGGACGGCGAAGGTCGCCGCCGCAAACGTCGCCATGATGACACCGATGGTCGCCGCGGCGAGCCCCAGCCTCGCGCCGTAGATCGGCATCAGGAACGCATAGAGGTCCCAGCCCATCGCCAGCAGGCCGCTGACGACGAAAGTGCGGCGCAGTCCGGGAATCTTCAGCAGGTCGAACACGTGTCCGCCTACGGCACCGGCCGCCGCATGCTCGGGCCGCGGAACGGGACGCTTGCTCGCCCAGAGCAGCGCGAAGCCGAGCAGCGGAAAGAGCGCGAGCAGGCCGAAGGCGCGCGCGTGCCCGAGCCCGTCGATCGCGTAGCCTGCGATGAGCGGGCCGAACGAGCCCGAGGTCGAGAATCCCAGCGCGAGCCAGGAGAAATTGACCGGGCGCTCCTCGGGACGGCCGAGCGCGCCGATGACGCTGTTCATCGCGACGTGCATGAACATGAACGCGGTGCCGAGCAGCGTGCTCGAGACGTACAGCGTGGCGACGTGCGGCAGCGCGAAGGGCAGCGCGCTTCCCAGAACGAGGGTCCCGAGCGAAAACAGGATCGGACGGCGCGGGCCGGTGCGGTCGATCAGCCGGCCTGCGCTCACCGAAAGCAGCATCGGCAGCAGCGCGAACGAAGCCATCAGCAGGCCGACGGTGAACGCCGAGGCGCCCAGCTGCAGGGCGAAAAGCGAAGTCGTCATGCGGCTGCCGATGAAGCACAGGTGCGCGAGCACGTTGAGCGAGACGAAGAAGGCGATCTGCACGCTCAATCCACCGCGGGCGACGGCACGCGCGCGCTTCTCCACGCCGCCAGCGCGACCCCGACGCAGGTCACGGCGATGCCCAGAAGCGCGAGCGAGGAGGGCAGCACGTCGAACATCGCGTATTCGAGCGCGACGGCGAAGATCGGCGGCAGGTACATCATGCTCGTGACGCGGGTCGCCTCGCCGTGGCGCATCAGCGTATGCAGGACGTTCACCGCGAGAATCGAGGCGAGGATGACGAGAAAAGCGATCGAGGCGAAGAGCTGCCACTCCCAGCGCACGTGGAACCCCTCGACCGTGTAGGCAAGGGGCGCGAGCACGACGAGACTCGCGGCGAACTGGACGAACGCGGCGCCCATGAGGTCGACGCGCGGACAGAACACGCGCTGGTAGAGCGTTCCCGCGGTCACGCCGGCGAGCGCGATGCAGGTCGCCGCCAGGCTCGCGAGCCCGATCTCGCGGATGTCGATCTTGTGCCAGACGACGAGCGCGACGCCGGAGAGGCCGATGATAACGCCCGCCCATTGCCGCGAGGCGAGGCGCTCGCCCATCCAGCGCGAGGCGATCAGAGCGGTGGCGAGCGGCTGTACCGAGATGACGAGCGCGGCGATTCCCGCCGACATGCCGAGATACTGGGCGTAGTGACTGCCGCCGAGCTGCACGGCGTGCATCAGCAGCCCCGCGACGATCACGTGTCCCAGCTCGATGCGCGAGGTGGGCCAGCGCGGCCGCATCAAGGCGACCACGGCGGCGAGGCAGACGAGGCCGAATACGTAGCGCAGGGAAAGGAAGGTGAACGGCGCGGCGAACTGCAGGCCGACCTTCGTGGCGAGGTAACCCGATCCCCAGACGGCGACGAAGTACCAGGCGAGCAGCGCGTCGACCCAGGGGCGCCGCGCCGCCTCCGGGTTAGCGGAAGGTTCGCTCATGAGCAGGCGCGGATTGTCTCATTCCGCGCCTGCCGATGCGCTGTGCGTTTCGCTGTGGTGTGCTCCGATGCCCGGTCGTTTCAGCCGCGCGCCTGCAGCGCGGCGATGCGCTGCTCGATCGGCGGATGCGTCGAGAAGAGGGCGAGGATGCCCGATTTGTTGCTGATGCCGGAGGACTGGAACGACTGCGGCAGCTCGCCGGGCCGCAGTCCGCCCAGGCGCGCGAGCGCCGCGACCATCGGCCGGGGCGATCCGAGCAGGTCCGCGGATCCGGCGTCGGCGCGGAATTCGCGCCGGCGCGAAAACCAGGCGACGATCATCGAGGCGAGGATGCCGAAGACGATGTCGCACACGATGACCGTGATGTAGAAGCCCGGGCCGACGCCGCGCTCGGTCTTGAAGATCGCGCGGTCGACGAGGTAGCCGACGACTCGCGACAGGAAGACGACGAACGTATTGACCACACCCTGGATGAGGGCGAGCGTGACCATGTCGCCGTTGGCGACGTGCGCGACTTCGTGGCCGAGCACGGCCTCGACTTCCTCGCGGCTCATCGAGCGCAGCAGTCCCGTGGAAACGGCGACGAGGGCGGAGTTCTTGAAGGCGCCGGTGGCGAAAGCGTTCGGCTCGCCCTCGTAGACCGCGACGTCGGGCATCCCGATGTTCGCCCGCTCGGCCAGGCGCCTGACGGTGTCGACCAGCCAGTACTCGGTCGTGCCCTCCGAGCCGTCGATGATGTGCGCGCCGGTGCTCCACTTCGCCATCGGCTTCGAGATGAGGAGCGAGAAGATCGATCCCGCGAAACCGACGATCGCCGAGAAGACGAGGAGCGCACCGAGGTCGATTCCCTCTTCCTTGAGGAAATGCCCGACCCCGAGCACGTTGAGGAAGAAAGACAGCACCACCAGAACGGCGAGGTTGGTGGCGAGGAACAGCACGACACGCTTCATCGATGTCTCCGCGAATGGTTAAGACCGCCCTGCGGCGGCGCGCAATCATAGCCGCAAGTTGGGGCCGGCTGCGATTTGTTCAAGGCGCGTGCCGGAACGGCGCCGGAGCCCGACGTGGCCCGTTCGGTCTTACGAAATTTGACCCTGGTGCGCGGCCCGCGACGGGAGTTGTTCACGCACCATAGGCGGGGGCAAACCCTAGACTAACCGGGGTTTGGGCGGTTTGGGTAGGAGAGGGCAAAAGGTCAATCGCGGCGATGAGTTAGCCATGAATTGGGTGTTCCAGCGCGGGGCCGGCGCGCTTCAGCTGAGCGAGCACGAGGAGCTGCAAGGCCTCGCGCGCACGGTGGCCGAGGTGCACTGGCTGCTGTTCGTCCTCGTCCTCGTCTACTTGCTTCTCGGCGGTGCCCGGGTCGACGCCCTGGGAAATGCGGCGGTTTCGGCGGGGCTTTTCTTCTACGCGGCGCTCATCGTCTCGTTCCGGTACGCGAGGCTTCTGCGGCGCGAGACGCGCTGGAAAATCGGCATCGAGACCCTGGCGATGATCGCGCTGGTGACTTGGGCGCTGCAATTCACCGGCGGGCCGGCGAGCCCGCTCGTCAGCACCTACTTGCTGCCCGTCGTGACCGCCGCGCTGGCGCTGGGGCGGGCCTCCACGATCGCCGCCTTGATCCTGATCGCGGCTTGCCAGGCCTTTGTCGGAGCGGATTCCATGCGCGAGCTGTTCTCGCTCTCGTTTATCGGTGGCTGCATCGCCCAGTTTGCTCCGCTCGCCTTCGTCGCCTACGTGACGATGACCTTCTCGGCCGACGTCCGCCATAGCCTGAGCCGCGTCAGAGTGCTGTCGCAGACCGACGATCTCACGGGTCTGTACAACCGCCGCGGCTTTTCGGCGCTCGCGAGCCGCCGCTTGAGCCGCTCGATCGCGCAGAACCGTCCCGCCGGCCTGCTGATGATCGACTCGGACAACCTGAACGCGGTCAACGATACGCACGGCCACGAGGCCGGCAATCGCCTGCTCAAGCATCTCGCGCAGTCGATCGGCGCGCAGCTGCGCGCCGGAGACATCGCGGGACGCTACGGGGGCGACGAATTCATCGTGCTGCTTCCGGACACGGCGCCGGCCGGCGTGCTCGAAGCGGCCGAGCGCATTCGGCGCTCGATCGCGGACGCGGCATTCGATTACTTCGGCCACACCGTCAAATCCACGGTCAGCGTCGGCGTCGCCTGTTTTCCCGAGGACGGATCGAGCCTCGACGCGATACTCGCCTATGCCGACCGCGGCCTGTATGAGGCGAAGGAGCGGGGCCGCAACCGCAGCCTGCGCTCAGCGCGCGCATCGTCGTAAGCGCACCGGGCGCGTCAGGCGCGCCCGGCGGCGCGAATGATCTGCGCGCCCTTTTCCGCGATCGCGTAGGTGGGCGCGTTTGTGTTGCCGGACGTGATGGTCGGCATCACGGAGGCATCGATCACCCTGAGCCGGTCGACGCCTCGGACCCGCAGCTGGTTGTCGACGACCGCCATCGGGTCGTTGCCCATCTTGCAGCTGCCGACGGGGTGGAAGATCGTGGTGCCTAGCTCTCCGGCGGCGCGCTCGAGATGCACGTCGGTCTCGACCGACCGCCCGGGGCGGAACTCCTCCGGCTCATATTTCGCGAGCGCCGGGGCCGCCATGATGCGTCGCGTGTAGCGCATGCCGTCGGCCGCGACCTTGCGGTCCTCGGTGGTGGACAGGTAGTTGAGCTTGATCTCCGGGTGCGCGG
>JBFGLA010000026.1:0-14665 GCA_041576355.1 Burkholderiales bacterium | reverse complement strand
GCGTGCGTGCTGGCCGACGAGCCCACCGGCAACCTCGACACGCACACGGCGGACGAGGTGTTCGATGCGATGCTGCGGCTCTCGGACGCGCGCGGCACGGCGTTCGTCATCGTGACGCACGACGCGTCGCTCGCCGAGCGCGCGGAGCGCGTGTACGAGCTGCGCAACGGGATGCTGCATCGGGCGCATTCGGAAAGCGCCGCGTAGTCGGCTCGTCCGTTACTTCGCTTCCGCGACGACGATCTCGACCTGCAGAATGCGCGTGGCGAGCGCTTCGTCATAGAAGCGGGGATCGGCGAGCGCGTGCGAGAGCACGAAGCGCTGGCTCGTCGCCCGCACACCCGCGCGGAACACGATCGCTAGGACAAACAAGACCGCGCCGGAGATCAGGAACCCGCTGAGAGCGAGCGCGACCGCAATGCCGAAGATCGGCAAAAGGAATATCGGCAGCATCATCCGTGCCGTGACGAAGCGCGCCGCGCCCTTGCGATCGACGATCGCCCGTACCCGCCCGTCGCGGTAGCCCGCGACGAACTCGTCGTGGCTCATCGCTCCGATTCCTTCTCAAGTCGACGCCGGCGCCGCGCGCGCCAGGCGAGCAGCACGTAGGCGCGCCACGCGAGCTGGACCGCGACGTAGCCGAGCGCGGCGAGGGTCAACGCGAGCGCGACGAGGCCGACGGCGAGCGGCTTGCCCAGAGCGAGGGTCCAGTCGAGCAGCGCCTGCATCGAATCGAAGAAGTGCGCCCAATCCATCTCGAAGGGTTCGACGCTCGGCTTACCGGCGCGCAGACCGAGGAGCAATGTCCCGTACTGGTAGGCGAGGAGGTACAGGGGAACGATCGTGAACGGATTGGTGTAGAGCGTCATGACGAGCGCGACCGGCAGGTTGCGCCGCAGCGGGATCGCTAGCAGGAGCGCGGCGAGCATTTGCAGCGGGCCGGGCACCAGCCCCGCGAAGAGTCCGATCGCCACTGCGCCGGCGACCGAATCGCGGTTCAGATGCCACAGGTTCGGATCATGCAGAAGGCTGCCGAACCTCGCCACGAGCTTGTGCTTGCGCACGCCGTCGGCGTCGGGAAGGAACTTGCGAAAGTATTTTCTCGGCATCCGCGCCCGCGCGCCGTCATCGGAGGAAGCGGCCGCGCGTTAAGAAGTCATTCTAAATGACGACTGCCGCCGTTCTCGCGTTCGCGGCCGGCGTGCTGCTGCTCCAGCAGCAGGCGGCGCTGCCGGCGCCGCATTGGCTATGGCTGCTGCCGCTGTGCGCGGCGCTCGCGGCGTGGCGCCGCGCGGCACTCGTTCCGTGCGCGTTCGCTTTGGGGTTCCTCTGGGCGGCGGGCGCGGCGCACCTGCGGCTCGCCGAGCGCCTAGCGCCGGAGCTGGAGGGGCGGGATGTCGAGATCGTCGGCGTGATCGCGGGTCTGCCGGCGCATGGCGAGCGCGTCGTGCGCTTCGACTTCGACGTGGAGTCGGTGCGCGTGTCCGGCCTCGATCCGGAACGTCGCGGCGTCCCGGCGAGGATACGTCTCGGCTGGTTCCGAACCGCTGCCGGATCTTCGGACGAGGCTCCCGACGCTGCCCCCGCAGAGCCGGAGCGCCTGCATCCGGGCGATCGCTGGCGCTTGACCGTGCGCCTGCGTCGGCCGCACGGCAACGTGAATCCGCACGGATTCGATTATGAGGCGTGGTTGCTCGAGCGCGGCATCGGTGCGACGGGCAGCGTGCGCGCGCGCCCCGCGCCCGAGCGCCTGGGCGTGCGCGATGGCGTGCTCGATCGAATCGAGCGGATGCGCGAGGCGGTGCGCGACCGGTTCCTGCACGCGCTCGGGGACAGGCCCGCGGCGGGAATCCTCGCCGCGCTCGCGATCGGCGATCAGCGCGCGATCTCGAACGAGGAATGGCGACTCTTCCAGCGCACCGGCGTCACGCACTTGATGAGTATCTCCGGGCTGCACGTGACCCTGGTATCGGGCCTCGCTGCTTGGATCGTCGCCGCCCTCTGGAAGCGTGCGCCTTGGCTCGGCCGGCGGCTTTGCCATGCGCTGCCGGCGCGCAAGGCCGCCGCCGCCGCGGCGATCGTCGCGGCGCTCGGTTACACGCTGCTCGCCGGGTTTGCGGTACCCGCGCAGCGCACCTTCTATATGGTGAGCGTCGTCGCCGCCGCGCTGTGGTCGGGACGCATCGCCGCGCCCGCGCGCACGCTCGCGCTTGCGCTCGGCATCGTACTGCTGGCCGATCCGTGGGCGGTGCTTGCGCCGGGATTCTGGCTGTCTTTCGGCGCCGTGGCGCTGATCTTCTATGTTGGTACGGGCTGGTCCTCGCCCGAGGCGCGTGTTGCGCAGTGGGGGCGCGTGCAGTGGGCGATTACCGTCGGGCTCGCACCCGCTGCGCTACTGCTCTTCTCGCAGGTCTCGGTGGCGGGGCCGCTCGCGAACGCGCTCGCCATTCCGCTCGTCTCGGCGGTCATCACTCCGCTCGCTCTGGTCGCGGCGCTCTTGCCGATCGACGCGGTGCTCGACGTTGCCGCGCGGCTCGTCGAATGGCTGCTGCAGTTTCTGGAATGGTGCGCAACGCTGCCGGTCGCGGTGCTCGAGCGGCCCGCGCCGCCGATCTGGGCGGTCATGCTCGCGCTGGTCGGAATCGCGTGGCTGCTCGCGCCGCGCGGCGTTCCCTGGCGCGTGTCCGGGGCGGCGCTGCTCCTGCCGGCGTTCAGCTTGCCCGCGCCGGCGCCCGAGCCGGGCGAGGCGTGGATCACGACCCTCGACGTCGGGCAGGGGCTCGCCGTGCTGGTCCAGACCGCGAACCGGGCGCTCCTCTACGACGCGGGCCCGGCGTACGGACCCGAGGTTGACAGCGGCGGACGGGTGATCCTGCCTTTTCTGCGCGCGCGAGGCATCGAGAGGCTCGACGCAATGATCGTCAGCCACCACGATATCGACCATCTCGGCGGTGCCGGCACGATACTGGA
This sequence comes from Burkholderiales bacterium, assembly GCA_041576355.1. Taxonomy (GTDB): domain Bacteria; phylum Pseudomonadota; class Gammaproteobacteria; order Burkholderiales; family SG8-39; genus JAOUFA01. The sequence goes on along the minus strand of JBFGLA010000026.1, from coordinate 11,695 downwards.
GACCCTGGAGGTCGGGGAACTGCATTCGTCGCTGCCGCACGCGCATCCGGTCCTGGCGCTCACGGCGATGCGCAAGCGCTGCGCGCGCGGCGCGGCGTGGAGCTGGGACGGCGTGCGATTCGAAATCCTGCACCCGGCGCTCGAAGATTACGCTGTCCTCCGGCGCGCGAACGACCTGAGCTGCGTGCTGCGCGTGAGCGCAGGCGGACGCGCGATGCTGCTCACCGGGGATATTGAACGCAGGGCCGAAGCCCTGCTCGGCGAGCGCGCCGCCGCGCTTCGTGCGCATGGGCGAGAAGAGTCGGAGGAACTGCGCGCGGACTTTCTCCTCATCCCGCATCACGGCAGCCGCACTTCGTCGAGCCCGGCATTCGTCGAGGCGGTATCGCCGCGCTGGGCAGTGGCCGCCGCGGGCTACCGCAGCCGGTTCGGCCATCCTAACGCGGAGGTGCTCGCGCGCTATCGCACGCGGGGCGCGGAGATTTTTCGCACCGACCTCGACGGCGCCGTCACGGCGCGGCTCGCGGCTTCGGGCGTCCGCATCGAGGCCGAGCGAACGCGCAAGCCTCGCTATTGGCGCGCTCGCGATTCAGCGCGGGACCTATAATGGCCGCACCATGACAGTGCCCTTTCGCGCGACTCTGCGCGTCACCGGCCACGGCCGGCTCCAGGACTTCGGCGAGCGTGTGCGCTGGCTGATGGTGCGCGACATCGAGGTGGAGCGCTATACCGAGCACCACGGCGAGGGCGTGCTCGAGTACCGCTTCGAGCTGGAAAAGGGCATTCCCTTCCCTGCATTCGCGAGCGCGTCGCAGGAATTTCCCGAGCTCCGAGTGGAAGCGGAGTGGGAAAACTCGGCGCAGGGCGTGCGCGGGCGCGCGGTGATCGAGAACGGCAAGCTCGTCGAGCACAGCACCGAGGGGGGCGATGAATCGGCCGGGGAGCGTCAGGCTATGGTCGACGTTGCAGTGGGGCCGGACGGCCGGTTGCTGCTCGCGATCGCTTGCCGGGATGTCGAGGGTTCGCATATCGGGTATGTGGCGAGCGCCGAGCGGCACGCGTACTTTCGCTATGCGGGCGGCGCGCTGCAGGTTGCGCCGCACGCCGCGGACCGCTGGGACGGCGGCGAGCCGATCGAGCGCGATACGCTTGCCGAGCTGGAGGACATCGCATTCGGTTTCGCCGCCAAGTGGCTGTGGTACGACGAAGGTCCGTCCGAGGAAACTGCGTTCGAGCGCGCGCGTTACGCCGACTACGGCTACGCGGTGCGCGGGGCGAACGTGAAATCGGAGCGGCTTGCGCGTCTGCGGCGCGAAGGTGAGTCCTCCGACGGCGGCTGGCGCTACACGACGCTCGACGATGCCGGCCGCGATGCGCGCTCGGCGCTCGAGCGCTTTTGGGGCGGCGGGGGCGGATCCGGGGGCAGCGCTTGACCGCCGAGCCGCGCCGGCGCAGCGTGTTATGCGCTTCGCCGAAGGGGCTGCATCGGATCGCCTACGTCGAGTGGGGCGACGCGCGCAATCCGCGCGCGCTCGTCTGCGTGCACGGGCTGACGCGCTGCGGGCGCGATTTCGACGAGCTGGCGCGTGCCCTCGCCTTGGATTACCGCATCGTCTGCCCGGATGTCGCGGGGCGCGGCGAATCGGACTGGCTGCCCGACCCGTCGCACTACGCGCTCGCCCAGTACGTGTCGGACATGGTGACGCTGATCGCGCGGCTCGACGTCGCCGAGGTGCATTGGGTCGGCACCTCGATGGGTGGATTGATCGGAATGGCGCTCGCGGCGCAGAAGGGTACTCCCATCGCGAAGCTCGTGCTGAACGATGCGGGTCCGGTAATTACCCGCGCGTCGCTCGAGCGCATTGGGACTTACGTCGGCCTCGCACCGGTCTTTCCGGGCATCGAGAAGGCCGAGGAATACGTGCGCGCCGTCTCGGCGCCGTTCGGACCGCACAGCGACGCGCAGTGGCGTTTCCTTACCGAGGTCATCGTTCGGCGCAACCCCGACGGCAGCTACCGCATGCATTACGACCCGCGCATCGCCGAGGCGTTCAACGCCGCGATGCCCGAGGGCGATCTCGAGCTCTGGCCCCTCTATGACGCGGTGCGCTGCCCGACGCTCGTCATCCGCGGCGAGCTGTCCGACCTGCTCACCTGCGAAACAACGGCGCAGATGGCCCAGCGCGGCCCCAAGGCGAGGATCGTCGAGATCCCGGGGGTCGGGCACGCGCCGACGCTGCTGCACGCCGACCAGATCGCGGTTGTGCGCGATTTCCTGCTGGCTCCATGAGCACGCCGGCGGGGCGAGCCGTCGCCGCGCTCATCGACGGCTACGAAGCGGTCCTGCTCGACGCCTACGGCGTGCTGGTGGACGCCGGTGGCGCGCGGCCCGGCGCATGCGAGCTGCTTTCGATCCTTCAGCGAAGGAAGCTGCCCTGGTTCGTTCTCACCAACGGCGCGTCCCGGCTGCCCGAAACCGCGGCGCGGCGCTGGGCGGGGATGGGGCTGGACATTTCGCCGCAGCAGGTAATCACCTCCGCCGAGCTGCTGCGGCCGTATTGGCGTGAGCACGCACTCGCCGGAAAGCCGTGCGCCGTGCTCGGCCCCGAAGACAGCGCGCGCTACGTCGAGCGCGCGGGGGGACGCGTGGTCGCTGCGAGCGAGGATTTCGAGGTGCTCGTGCTCGCAGACGAGACGGGGTATCCCTTTCTCGAGACCATCGATGCGGCGCTGACGACTCTGTATGCACGGATCGAGCGCGGCGCGCCGATCCGCCTCGTCCTGCCCAATCCGGATCTCGTCTACCCGACCGGGCCGGGCCGTTTCGGCGTCACCGCAGGGGCGATCGCGGTGATGATCGAGGCCGCGCTTGTGCCGCGGGCGGGAGACGACGCGCCCCGGTTCGCACCCCTTGGCAAACCGCAGCCGGCGATGTTCGAGGAAGCGCTTCGACGCGCGGGAACGAGAAACGCGCTCATGGTGGGCGATCAGCTCGCGACCGACATCCGCGGCGCGCGCAACGCCGGGATCGATTCGGTACTGGTTGCGGGAGGCGTTTCGCTGGGAGAGATCGATCCGGAAGAGGCGCCGACTTACGTCGCGGGAGCGCTCGTCTGAGGGAAGCCTAGCGGGCGCTCGATTGTGTGCGCGCCACCCCCGCCGCGGCCATGTCCTTCCACGCGCGCGCGAGCGAGCCCTCGAGGTCGATTCCCCGGCAAGCATCCTCGATCACGGTCGCATCGAACCCCGCGGCGCGCGCATCGAGCGCCGACCAGGCGACGCAAAAGTCGGTCGCCAGACCGCAGAAGACGAGCCGCTTCACGCCGTGCTCACGCAGGTACCCGGCAAGCCCGGTCGAGGTCTTTCGATCCGCCTCGAGGAACGCCGAGTAGCTGTCGATCTCCGAGTGGTAACCCTTGCGGATGACGAGCTGCGCGTGGGGGATCGAAAGCCCGGCGTGAATCTCTGCGCCCGGCGTTCCCTGCACGCAATGATCCGGCCAGAGCACCTGCTCCCCGTAGGCAAGCCGTGTCGTCTCGAAGGGTTTCTTCCCCGCGTGCGACGAGGCGAACGAGGCGTGCCGGCGCGGATGCCAGTCCTGCGTCAGCACGACGTTGGTATAGCGCTCCGCGAGCCGGTTGATCACCGGCACCACCTCGTCGCCGAGCGGCACGGCGAGCGCTCCGCCCGGCATGAAGTCGTTCTGCACATCGACCACGATCAGGCAGGTGTCATGCATGGCGCTTCCCCCGGCAACACGTCGTGCAGCGAATTCTAGGAGCTTTGCCGGACCTCTGGCAGACTTGCGCCCATGTTCCGCACCCCGCGCATAGACGATCTGAACGTCGTCGAGCAGGCGGCGCTCGTTTCCCCCGAGTCGCTGCGCGACGAGATGCCGCTTACCGAGCGCGCCGGTCGCTCGGTGCTCGAAGGCCGCCGCACGATCCAGGGCATCCTCGAGCGCGCCGACCCAAGGCTCTTTGTCGTCATCGGGCCGTGCTCGATCCACGATCCGGGCGCGGCGCTCGATTACGGCCGCCGGCTCGCGGCGCTCGCCGCCGAGGTCGCCGACACGCTGTTTCTCGTCATGCGCGTGTATTTCGAGAAACCGCGCACGACAACAGGCTGGAAGGGTCTCATCAACGACCCCGACCTCGACGACTCGTTCCACATCGAGAAGGGGCTGCGCATCGCGCGCCGGCTGCTGCTCGACCTGAACGAGCTGGGACTGCCGTGCGCGACCGAAGCGCTCGATCCGATCACGCCGCAGTATCTCTCCGACCTCATCGCGTGGAGCGCGATCGGGGCGCGCACGACCGAGTCGCAGACCCACCGCGAGATGGCGAGCGGCCTGTCGATGCCGGTGGGCATCAAGAACGGCACCGACGGCAACCGCGCGACCGCGATCAATGCGCTGCAGTCGGTTTCGCGGCCGCACGCGTTCCTCGGCATCGATCCGGCCGGGCGCTGCGCGGTCACCTATACGCGGGGCAACCGGCACGCGCACATCGTCCTGCGCGGCGGCAACTCGCCCAACTACGACTCGGTCTCGGTGGCGCTCACCGAGGAGGAGCTGGCGCGGGCGGGACTCGCACCTAACATCGTGATCGACTGCAGCCACGGCAATTCGGGTAAGGACCCTGCGCGCCAGCCGCTCGTCTTCGCCGACTGCCTGCACCAGGTGCTCGAGGGCAACCGCTCGATCGTCGGTGCGATGCTGGAATCGAACCTGGAATGGGGCAATCAGCCGCTCGCCGCGCGCGACAAGCTCCGCTACGGCGTCTCGATCACCGATGCGTGCATCGATTGGACGACGACGGAAAAGACGCTGCGCGGCGGACGAGACAAGATCCAGGATGCGCTGCCCCGGCGCATGCGGGGCTGATTCGCGCCGATCGCCGGAGCGTGGTAAGGTTCAGCGCAGCCGCGCCTGCGAACGCGGCGCAATGCTTTTCCCCCATCTCCGATCAACCTAAACCTTCACCGACTGGGAGGGCATGATGGATCTTTCGGCATTCGCAACTTCGCTGCAAAACGCGCTCGGGACCCATCTTCCGGGCATCCTCGGCGCGCTCGGCATACTGGTCCTGGGCTGGGTCGTCGCGGTGCTCGTACGCGCGGGCATGTCGCGGCTGCTCCGCCTGCTCAAGGTCGATGCGCGCATCGCGGAGAGCACCGGGCAGGCAATGCACGTGGAGTCGCCCGTTTCCACCGGCTTGTTCTGGCTCATCATCCTGATCACGCTGATCGGGATGCTCAACTCGCTCGACCTGCCGCTCGTGTCCGGGCCTTTCGAGACGCTGGTGGGCCAGATTCTCGGCTATGTCCCGCGGCTCATCGCGGGGACTTTGCTGCTCCTGCTGGCTTGGGTCGTGGCCACGTTTCTGCGCGGCGCGGTCAATCGGGGACTCGCGGCGACCGGGCTGGACGAGAAGATATCGGCGCAGGCTGGAATGCAGCCGATGGTGAAGAGCGTCGGCAACGTGCTGTTCTGGCTCGTCATCTTGCTGTTTTTGCCCGCGGTGCTGGATGCGTACGATCTGGGCGGCCTGCTCGAGCCCGTGCGTGGCATGGTCGGCAAGGTTCTCGACCTCCTGCCAAACGTTTTCGCGGCGTTCATCATCGGTTTCGTCGGCTGGCTCGTCGGCAAGCTGCTTGCCGGTCTCGTCTCCAATCTTCTTGCCGCTGCCGGCGCCGACAAGGCCGGCACGCAGGCCGGACTCGAGCCGGCGATCAAGATCTCGCGGCTGGTGGGAACGATCGTCATGGTGTTCGTCTTCGTGCCGGCGCTGATCGCTGCCCTCGATGCGCTCGAGATCGAGGCGATATCGCGGCCCGCCTCCGACATGCTCGGAACGCTGCTCGCCGCGGTACCCAATATCGTTGCCGCGGTGGCGATCCTGGCGATCACGTATTACGTCGCCCGCTTTGCCGCCGAGCTGCTCGTGCGCCTCCTGCACAGCCTCGGCGTCGATGCGATCCCGGACAAGCTCGGTCTGGGCAATATCCTGTCCGGCCCGGCGCAGCCCTCGCGCCTGGCGGGCGGGATCCTGCTCTTCTTCGCGATGCTGTTCGCGACGGTCGAAGCGGCGAGCCAGCTCGATTTCCACCAGGTGCGCGACGTGGTCACGACGTTCATCCGCTTCGGCGGCGACGTTCTGCTCGGCGCGGCGATCCTCGTCATCGGCTACTGGCTCGCGAACCTTGCCTACCTCGCGATCAGCCGCGCGAGCGGCGCCGAAGGCACCGGACTGGCGCGTATCGCGCGCTTTGCGATCCTCGGCGTAGTCATCGCAATGGGCCTGCGTGCGATGGGAATCGCCGACGACATCGTCAACCTGGCATTCGCCCTGACTTTCGGCGCCATCGCCATCGCGGTCGCGCTGTCTTTCGGCCTCGGTGGGCGCGAGGCTGCCGGCCGGCAGATGGAGCACTGGCTCGGCAAGCTGAGAAAAGACGGCTAGTAGCGGCGCACCGGGGCCCTGCGTACACCGCGCGGGCCCCGCTGCTAACATGCCGGCTTCTCCCCCCGAGGGCCGACATGTGAAAGCGTTTACCCCATCCGCGCGCTCCAGAGTCAGGCGCCTGCCCAAGCGCGCCCGATACGATCGCGACACGATCTACGCGATCCTCGACGCCGGATTCATCTGCCATATCGCGTACTGCGTCGGCCGGCAGCCATACGTCACTCCGACCGCGTACTGGCGCGAGGACGATTCGGTGTACTGGCATGGCTCGTCCAAGAGCAGGATGCTGCTCGCGCTCGAAAAGAGCCCCGATATCTGCCTGGCCGTGACCCACGTCGACGGGCTGGTTGTCGCCCGCTCGGGATTTCACAAGTCGATCAATTACCGCTCGGCGATGCTGTTCGGGCGACCCTACAAGGTCGACGATCCAGAGGAGAAGCGCGCCAAGATGGAAGCCTTCGTCGAGCGCGTGTATCCCGGGCGATGGCAGGCGCTGCGTCCGGTGACCCGGCAGGAGTTGAAAGCGACCACCGTTCTCGGCATGAAGATCGCCGACGCCTCCGCGAAGGTCCGCAGCGGCCCGCCGGTGGACGATGAGGCCGACTACGCGCTGCCGATCTGGGGCGGCGTCGTGCCGATCACTATGGTAGCGGGGGCGCCGCTGGACGACGGCCGGCTTGCAGCGGGCGTCGCGCCCCCGGCGATTCTCGCGAACCTGTCGCACCTGGGCCTCGCGCGCTGAGCGCGAATAAGATGCCGCGGCGGCCGGCTTATTTCGGCAACCGCCGCTCGACCAGGTGCGCGAAGAAGCTGGCGCCGTACGGCAGCGCCGCGTCGTTGAAATCGTAACCTGGGTTGTGTACCTCGCACCCGCCTTCGCGGCCGCCGTTGCCGATGTTGATGTAGCAGCCGTTCACCTCGTTCAGCATGAACGAGAAATCCTCGGAGGCCATATTGAGCGGAGGATCGCGCACGATATTCTGCGCGCCGACGATTTCCTCGCAGATCGAGGCGGCGAAGCGGGCTTCCTCCGCGTCATTGACGAGGGGCGCGAAGTTGACGCGAAAATCGGTTGCGGCTTTCGCGCCCATTGCCGCCGCGACGCCATCTGCGATGCGCGCCATGTTCGCGCCGATGAGATCGATGACCTCGGAGGAAAAGGCTCGCACGGTGCCCGAAAGGCGCGCGCTTTGCGGGATCACGTTGTACGCGTTGCCGGCGTGGATCTGCGTCACCGACACCACAGCGGTATCCACGGGCCGTACATTGCGCGAGACGATGCTCTGCAAGAAAGTGGCGATGTGCGCCGCAACGAGCACCGGGTCGACGCTGTTTTCCGGCCGTGCACCGTGCGCACCGGTGCCGCTGACATCGATGTCGAAGAACGCGCCGCCCGCCATCATCGGCCCGGCCCGGACCGCGAACTGGCCAACCGGCAGGCTTGGCCGGTTGTGCATGCCGAAGAGCGCGTCGCAACGAAAGCGCTGGAACAACCCATCCTCGATCATGGCCTTTGCGCCGCCTAGACCTTCCTCGGCCGGCTGGAAGATGAAATGCACGACGCCCGCGAAATTGCGGGTGGCGGCGAGGTATTTTGCTGCCCCGAGCAGCATGGTTGTGTGACCGTCGTGTCCGCAGGCGTGCATGCGGCCGTCGTGCCGCGAGCGGTGCGCGAAGGCGTTTGCTTCGCGGATGGGAAGCGCATCCATGTCGGCGCGCAGGCCCACGGAACGCGAACCGTCTCCCCCCGCGCGCAGCGTCCCGACGACGCCGGTCCTGCCCACGCCCCGGTGCACCTCGCAGCCGAACTGGGCGAGCAGACCGGCCACGATGTCGGCGGTCCGGTGCTCCTCGAAGCCAAGCTCGGGATGCGCGTGGATATCGCGCCGCCACTTGGTCATCTCGTCGTGCAGTTCGGCGATGCGCGGAAGGAGCGGCATGGATGGCAGGGTGGTTGGAGAGGCGCAATTTGGGCAATTTATCACGTTGCGTGTGGCGACCCGGACGGGTTCGCTGGCGACCGACGTCTTATTGCCATCGACTGACTTGCCTTTCCGGGCGGTTTGGAAGCACATTAATGTCTCCGCCGGCGGAAAAACCCCGAAAACAATGAAGTTTTACGTCGTCGACGATGACCCCGATCTCCTCTCGCTGATCGGCGTGCTGCTCGAGAAAGGCGGTCACGAGGCGGTGCTGCTCGAGTCCAGCCGCCGCGCGCTGAGGGAAATTCCGCAGGCGCGGCCTGACTGCGTCATCACCGATGTCATGATGCCCGAGCTGGACGGGTTCGAGCTCACGCGCGAGCTGCGTCGCCGGCCCGAGCTCGCTTCGACGAAAATCGTCGTGCTCTCTGCCAAGAGCTACGAGTTCGATCGCCGCCGCGCCAAGGAGCTCGGCGCGGACGGCTATCTCGTCAAGCCGATCCAGCGCGACACGTTTCTCAAGTCCCTGATGGATATCGTATCGGAGCAGGTCACCGTGTCGTACTGGGGGGTACACGGCACGTTGCCGGTGCCGGGCCCGGACACCGTGCGTTATGGAGGCAACACGCCTTGCGTCAGCGTCGACATCGGCGGCGAGCCGCTCTTCATTTTCGACTGCGGGACCGGCATCAAGAAGTATTCCGACTATCTGGTTGCCGCGACGACGGAACGCCTGTCGGGCCGTATTTTCATCTCCCACACGCACTGGGATCACATTAACACGGTCGCGTTCTTTGCGCCGCTGTACGCGCGCGGCAACGAGTTCGAGATATATGGCCCTTACCAGGGCGACTTGACGATCGACCGCGCGATCAGCGCGCAGATGGAGGGCGTCTATTTCCCGGTGACGATCCGCGAGTTCGGCGCGCGCCTCATCTTCCGCGATCTGCGCGAGGAGGGCCTCGCCTTCGGGCCGGTGCGGGTCGACACGATGCTGCTCTCGCACCCCGGATACTGTCTCGGATACAGGCTCGCCGCGCGCGGGCGCAAGATTTGCTACATCACGGACAACGAGCTTTACTTGCCCGGCGATCCGCGGCACGACGCACGCTATGTCGAGCGGCTCGCGGAGTTTGTCCACGGCGCCGACGTGCTGATCACCGACACGACGTACCGCGATCATGAGTACCCGGCGAAGGTCGACTGGGGGCACTCGTGCGTGAGCCAGGTCGTGAATCTGGCGTGCCTCGCTCAGGTCAAGCGCCTGCACCTCTTTCATCACGACCCGGATCAGACCGACGACGACATCGACCTCAAAGTCGGCGAGGCGCGCGAGCAGATCGAGCAGCGCGGGGCGCAGATCGTGTGCGACGCCCCGGCGGAGGAGTCGAAGCTGACGCTCTAGAGCCGCGTCTTCACACGAGCATCGTCGCGAGCAGCGTTGCGATGCCGAGAAACGAGAAGAAACCGACGACGTCGGTGACGGTGGTCAAGATGATCGACGACGCGGTGGCGGGGTCCTGTCCGAAGCGGTTGAGCAGGATCGGCACCAGCGCGCCGGCGAGCCCCGCGGCGACCATCGCGATCACCATCGCAAGCGCGCAAACGAGCACCAGCCCCACCGACCCGCTCCAGAAGTAGACGCCGAGCGCGGTGGTCGCAGCGACCGCGACCCCGTTGATGAGGCCCGTGGTGACTTCCTTGCCGACGACCTTCGGCCAGTGGCGCAGGCTGATCTCGCGCAACACCAGGCCGCGCATCGTCACTGCCAGCGCCTGGGCGCCGGCGTTCCCGGACTGGCCGGCGACGACCGGCAGGAGCACCGCGAGCGCGGTGAACTTGGCGATGATCCCCTCGAACATTCCGACCACGGCCGCGGCGAGGAACGCGGTGAGCAGGTTGATCTGCAGCCAGGGCAGGCGCTTCTTCACGGCGAACATCGGACCCGAAAGCGCCCGTTCGTCCCGGCTTGCGCCCACCATGGTCTGGATGTCGAGACTCGTTTCCTGCTCGACCGCGGATACCAACTCCGCCTGCCGGATTACGCCGAGAAAGCGCCCGGCATGGTTCACTACCGGGAGCGACGTGGTCGGATGGTCCTGCAGCACGGCGACCACGTCTTCCCGAGGATCGAGGTCGGTGACCACCGCGGCCACGCCACGCATGATGTCGCGCACGGGTGCGATCTCGTCCGCGACGGCGAGGTCCTGAATCTCGACCCGTCCCGCAAGCCTGCCTTCGTCGTCCACCGCGAACAGTTCGCGTAGCCCGCGGCGCCGGATCGCGCGCAGCCGCGCGAGCGCCTCGCCGATCGTCATGTCGGCGCGGATCGGGCTCACCTGCGGGTCCATCAGGCGGCCGGCGCAGTCTTCCGGGTACGCGAGCAGTTCGCGCAGCTCGCGTCCGACCTGCGCATCGAGCAGACCCAGAAGCCGCTCGCGCTCGGCGGGTTCGATCTGCGCGAGCACCGCGACGCTGTTGACGGGCTCCGACTCGGCGAGGACATGGCTCACGAGCGGAGCCGGCAGTTTCGCGATCACTTCGCGTGCGATATCGGGCATGAGCGCCTGCCAGGCCCTGACCACGGCGCGCGGCGGCTGCGCGGCGAGCAGTTCCGCCGCGTCGGCGATGGTCATGGCTTCCAGCTCGCGCGCCGCCTCGTGCGGGTAGTCGACGAGGAAGCGCTGGTTCAGTGCGGCGATGGCGGGCAGTGCATCAACGGCCATGGTTCGATCCCCCATGGTTCGGTTTCTTCACGGGCCCGACTGGCGGCAAAAGTGCGGTCGCTGCCTCGACGATCCCGGAGAGCGCTTCCCAGTACCCGCGTGCCACCGCCCCGGCCAGGGTGCCCTCATCCTCGCCGCGGGGTGGGCGCGTCGTGCGCCTGAGCGCGCGACCGAGCGTTGCGCGGCTGAGTACGCCCACCAGCTGATCGCCGCGCTCGACCACGGGGAGCGCTGCCGCGATCTCCCAGGCGGGATGAGAAATCGCCCCGGTGAGCGGCGCATGGACCGGGAGCATGCCTTCCGGCGGCACCATGACGGTACGCAGCGGCGCGCCTTCCGGCGCGCGCATCAGGCTCGAGAGCTCGGCGGTACCGACGAGCCGTTGCTCGGTCTCTATCACGTAAATCCGCGTCGCCGCCGTATCCGTGTTGCGCACCCGCTCGAGCGCTTCGCCCACTGAAGCCTCCTGCGGCAGTGCGATCACGTCCGGGTCCGTCCAGGCGCCGACCGTATCCTCCTGGTATCCGAGCAGCATGCGCGAGGCGAGCGCCGCCGCGGTTGGCAAACCGGCGATGAGCCG
>JBFGLA010000025.1:0-14882 GCA_041576355.1 Burkholderiales bacterium | reverse complement strand
TCGCGCGCAAGACGAAATCGATTCGATCGCCGTTGCGCTCGACGGCAAGCTCATGCAGCGTGCGCACCGGGCTCCTCGCCTGGCACTCCGAGGAACGGAACGCGGAAAAATCGTGCTCGCCCACGAGCCGGACGGCGGCGGCACGCATCGCTTCGACATCGAGCGTCGAGTGAAACCATCCTGCGTATCGCGCCGCGAGCGCCGGGCGCACGACGCGATTGAGGAGGATATACCGATACGTTCGTGACAGCGCGGCATAGCGAGCGTGGAATTCCTCGTCCACGGTCCGCGCCCAGAGAACCGCTGCAGAGCCCGGAAGCAGGGCATTGACGCCGCGTACCCACGCGGACGTTGGACGCGCAGCGTCGGTATCGAAATGCACGACCTGCATGCGCGCATGAACGCCGCGATCGGTCCTGCCGGCGCACACCACGGAAACCGATCTGCCCGCTATCGACCCGAGCGCTGCCTCGAGCGCGTCCTGCACACCCCCTCCTCCCGGCTGCGTCTGCCAGCCGAGAAAGCCGCTGCCGTCGTATTCGAGACCGAGCGCGATTCTCATTTGGGAAACAAGCCTACCTCTCCCCGAAGACTTGCGCGACGGGAGCTCGACTCGGTCTGAAGGAAGTCTTAGGCCAGCTTCGCGAGCAACTGCTGGGCTTGACTCTTTTGCGCGCTGTCGCCTTCCCTCAGGACCTCGTTCAGCAGTTCGCTCGCACCGCTCTTGTCGCCCATTTCTTCATAGGCCTTGGCGAGGTCAAGCTTGGTTGCCACTTCCTGCCATTTCGGATCCGTGCTGGGAAGCCCCCCTTCTCCCGCCGGCCCGCCCAGGTCGAGACTGATTGCCGACAGATCCAGAGGACCTTGCCCCGCACCCGCAGCGCCGGCGGGTCCCGCTCCCGTCTCGGACTTCATCTCGCCCAGGTCGAACTCGAGATCGAAGTCGATCCGTCCCGCGTCCGCAGTAGCCGGTGCAGGTTCCGCGGCGGGCGCCCGAGTCGCATCGGGGGACGGCAACTCGAAATCGAGCCCCGAAGCTGCCGTTTTCTGGGTATCGGTCGTGCCGAGGTCGAAGTCCAGTGGACCGCCTGCAGCCTGCGCTTCGCTCGGTTCGATAATCAGCGTGCCCTTTCCGGTGAAGTCGCTCGTGCCTCCGAGAGCCGGCTCGGTCGCGCCGGGTATACCGAGGTCGATATCGACCGAAGGGCCGGGTGCGCCCGCCTCCGCTGCCGACGTCCCGAGCATCAAGTCGGGCTGGGCGCTTTCGGCACCCGCGGCATTGAGATCGAAATCCAGCACGGGAGCTGCAGCGGGAGCGGCCCCGCGTCCGGACCCGCCATAAAGGCTGTTATCCGCGTCGATGGAACGTCCCAATGCGACCGCCTTGTCCCACTCCCCACCGACCCCGCCGGTAATTTCCTTGAGCTTCAGCGCTGTCTGTTCGAACGATTTCGCATCCCGGCGATTGGCATAGATCTCGAGAAGCTTGTCGTGGAGAGGGGTACGGTTGGGATTCTTCTCCAGCGCTTCCTTCAGGATTTCCTCAGCCTGCCCGTCCCGCCCGTAGGCCATGTAGACATCGGCCTCCGCTATCGGGTCGACCTCGTCGGTTTCCATGCCCCCGGTGCTCGTTTGGCTGACCGAAGGCAAAACGACGCTCGATGGCGCGGTTCCCGGTTTGTGGCCCGGGCCGAACACAGAGGAGACGCCGGATGCCGATGACGCCGGCCCTAGGACGCTGTCGCGGAACAGCGTGCGCGACGCTTTCTGGCGCCGCCACGCCCAGGCGCCGTAGCCCACCAGTATTGCGGCCACGAGGCCAAGGCCCCCGAGCGCCATGGGATTTTCGAGAAACTCGTCGACAAAGCTCATCATCGGTTCCGCAGCCGCCGGCGGCTTCGGCTGAGGCGCCGGTTTAGGTGCGCTTTCTGGTGCCTTTGCGGGTGTAGCTGGTGCCTTCGGAGCCTCCTGTGCCTTCGCAGCCGGCGCAGCGGGTGCCTGCGGCGCCGCGGGGGCTGGCGCAGGGGTTGCCACGACCGCCGGTTTCGCGGCTTCCGGGACCATAGGCGCGGCGCTCGGCTTCGGCGCCTCAGCAGCCGGTTTGACCGTTTCCGGAGTCGTCGCGAGAGGCGGAGTGGCGGCAGGTTTTGCGTCGCCCGTCTTTGCCGCCGCGACGGGCGGTACCACGGCAGCCGGCTTGGGGGCTTCCGGCGCCTTCGCGCTCGCCTTCTTCTCCAATTCGGCCATCTGCTGATTCTTCAGCTCGAGCAGCTTGCGCAGGTCGGCGACATTCTTTTCCAGATCGGCGACCCTCGATTGGGCTTCTTGCAACGCCCGCTCACGAGCGGCGATATCGTCCTCGCGCGCCGCTCTAGAGGCGGCGGCAGCGGGATCCTTCGGATCCGCCTTTGCGAGCTTGAGCTCGTCCTTCGGTGCCGCCGGAGCAACTGCGGCCGGCTTCACCTCGATCCGTCCGGCCGCCGTGCGCTCCGGGGCGGCGGCATCGGTTCGAGATCGTTCAGCCGCCGCAGCCAGGTTGCGGCGGTATTGAGAAAAATCCGCCGCGTGCGAGAGAACCAGCTGCCTGGCCTCCTCGGCGTCGAGCGTCGCAATCTGCTCGCGATTTGGAATCGCCAAGATCCTTCCCGTGCGAACGAGATTGATGTTGTCGCGTATGAAGGCATCCTTGTTCGATCGAAACAGCGCAATCATCATCTGGTTCAGCGTGATCGGATTGAGCGCAACGCCGGCGGGGAGATTCTTCGCCGCAATCTCGCTGAGCGTGTCGCCTCGATTCACTCTGTAGCTGCGCGCCTGCTCGGGCTCTGCGATCGCCCGTGCCTCGGGTCGACGCTCCTCGGCCAGAGGCGCTTCGTCTATCCGGGCATCGGGCTTGACAGGACGAGACTGCGCCTCCGGCTGCGCCGGTACATCCGCCGCGGCGGGCGGAAGAGGCTGCGGCGCCGGCTCCGGCGCCGCAGGCTGATCGGGCGTCACAGGCGGAGGTGAAGGTGCTGGCGTCGGCTCGGGCGCAGGCGCCGCTGCAACCGGCGCCACCGGCACGACCTCCGCGGGAGGCGGGGCGGAGGGGACAGGCTGTGGAACGCTGGGTGCCGGGGCGGCAGCGATGACTTGCGGTCCCGCATAGCCCGGTGGATCGAGCAGGAACGTGTACTCGCGAACCAGCCGTCCCGAAGCCCATTGCAACTCGACAAGCAGGTCGAGAAACGGCTCGTTGATGGGCTGTGAACTGGTCAACTTCACAATCGCCGACCCGCCTCGACGCTCGATCGCGAATCGAAGCGACAGGAGCGCGGGATTGTATTCAACGCCCGCTTGCCGAAACGCCTCGTTCGACGCCAGGCGCGCGCTCAGCGAATCGAGCTCGCCCGGCTGCAACGACAGGACCTCGATCTCCGCGTTTAGCGGACGGCCCAACGCCGAGAGCACGCTCAGCTTACCCAAGCCCGCGGCATGGGCGAGCAGAGGCACGATGAGCAGCGCCGCTGCCAACGCTCTAGCGGTCAAGGATTGCCCCACCATTGCTCTCTGCGTCTCCCTAGACGGGCTAAGTAACTTAACATCATGGCCTTAGGCTTGCAAGCTGAGAAATTTTCTCGGTTTTCATATGTTCACAGCGGACGCAACAGTGAATTTTCTCCTTGCCGACCCGCCTCAGCTCGCCTACCCGGTTCCCACTTCAGGAACCCCTCAAATCTTGATTCCGGCCTCAAGGATGATGCGCAGCATCCGGCGAAGCGGTTCGGCGGCACCCCATAAGAGTTGATCGCCGACCGTGAACGCAGCGAGGTATTCCCCGCCCATCGGCATCTTGCGTAGTCGACCCACCGGAACCGCCAGCTTGCCGCTTACAGCGGCTGGCGTCAGATCGGCGAGCGTCTCGGCGCGCCGATTGGGCACGACTCGCACCCAATCGTTCGCCTCGGCGATCATGCCCTCTATCTCATCTAGCGGCACATTCTTCCTGAGCTTGATGGTAAGCGCCTGCGAGTGGCAACGCATCGCCCCGACCCGCACGCAGATTCCGTCCACCGCCACCGGGTCGCCGTTACGGCCCAGAATCTTGTTCGTCTCCGCCTGTCCCTTCCACTCCTCGCGGCTCTGGCCGTTGCCGAGGTCCCTGTCGATCCAGGGCAGCAGACTGGCGGCGAGCGGATACCCGAAATGTTCCTTCGGCAAATCGCGCGCGTGAATCGTGTCGGTGACGTTGCGGTCGATGTCGAGCGCGCTCGCGCCCGGATCGTCGAGCAAGGACTTCGCCCGCTCTCCGATCCGCGCCATCTGCGCCGCCAGCTCGCGCATATTCGCCGCGCCCGCGCCCGATGCGGCCTGGTAGGTCATGCTGGTCATCCACTCGACCACATCGTTGCGAAACAGACCGTCCATTCCCATCAGCATCAGGCTCACGGTGCAATTGCCGCCGATGTAGTCACGGACCCCCTTTGCGAGCGCGTCCTTGATCAGCGGCATGTTGACCGGGTCCAGGATGATGGCCGCGTTCTCGTTCATCCGCAGGGCGCTCGCTGCATCGATCCAGTAGCCCTTCCAGCCCGCCTGCCGGAGCTTCGGATACATCTCGCTCGTGTAATCGCCGCCCTGGCAGGAAATGATCACCGGCAGCGGCTTGAGCGCACCGACATCGTTCGCGTCGAGCACCGATCCCGCGTCCTGCCCGATCGCCGGCGCCTTGCCTCCCGCTTGCGTCGTGGAGAAGAACACCGGCTCGATGTGGTCGAAATCGCGCTCCTCGCGCATGCGTTGCACGAGCACCGAGCCCACCATCCCGCGCCAGCCGACGATACCGACTCTCAACATTGCACTTTGCGCCTCAAGGTCTCTTCTGAACGTTTCTCGCCGCGCCGCGGCAGGGTTCCGCTACGCGGCGCATCTTGGTACTACAGTGCCGCTACCACCGCGTTACCCATCTCCTCCGTACCCACTTGTCTCGTCCCTGGCGTATAGATGTCGCCCGTGCGGTAACCGTCGCGCAGGACGTTCCGCACCGCCCGCTCCACCCGGTCGGCAGCCTGCGCCTGGTCAAGAGAGTAGCGCAGCATCATAGCTGCGGAAAGCACGGTCGCGAGGGGATTGGCCACTCCTTTGCCGGCGATATCGGGCGCCGAACCGTGGATCGGCTCGTACAAGCCCTTGCCCCCGGCGTCGAGCGACGCCGAAGGCAGCATGCCGATCGAGCCCGTCAGCATCGACGCCTCGTCCGAAAGGATGTCGCCGAACATATTCCCGGTGACGACGACGTCGAACTGCTTGGGGTCGCGCACGAGCTGCATCGCGCAATTGTCCACGTACATGTGCGACAGCTCGACATCCGGATACTCCTTGCCGACTTCTTCCAGTACCTGTTTCCACAGCTCCGTCGTCTCGAGCACATTGGCCTTGTCGACCGAGCACAGCTTGCCGCTGCGCTTGCGCGCCGCACGAAAAGCGACGTGCGCGATGCGCCGGATCTCGCTCTCGCGGTAGCGCATCGTGTTCACGCCTTCGCGCTCGCCGTCAGCGAGGGTCGAAATGCCGCGCGGCTCGCCGAAGTAGATGTCACCCGTCAGCTCTCGCACGATGAGCAAATCCAGCCCGGCGACGACCTCGCGCCTGAGCGCCGACGCGTCCGCCAGCTCGTCATAGACGAGCGCGGGACGAAGATTGGCGAACAGCCCGAGCGACTTGCGCAGTCCGAGCAAGGCCTGCTCGGGACGCTTAGCGCGCGGCAAGCTGTCGTATTTCCAGTGGCCCACGGCGCCGAAGAGAATCGCATCAGCCTGCTTGGCCAGCCGCAGGGTCGAGTCGGGCAGCGGATGCCCGGTCGCGTCGTACGCGGCGCCGCCGACCGGCGCCTCCTCGATGTCGAACCGCAGGCCGTCGCGCTCCAGCTGCCGCAGCACTTTGACCGCTTGCGCGACGATCTCCTGACCGATCCCGTCCCCGGGGAGCACCGCGATCTTCACGGCCGCTACCGGAAAAGCCAGGGGAACTGCTCCCGCCGCCGCGCCTCAAACGAGCGAATCTTGTCCGCATGGCGCAAGGTCAGACCGATCTCGTCGAGCCCGTTCAGGAGGCGGTATTTTCCGAACTCGTCGACCTCGAAGCGCAGCGTTCGCGACCCATCGGCCGTCGAGAGCGACTGGTTTTCCAGATCGACCCGCAGGCGGAATCCCGCGAACGAGGCGCACTCGTCGAACAGGCGGTCCACCTCCGGCTCTGACAGGACCACCGGTAGCAGGCCGTTCTTGTAGCAGTTGATGAAGAAGATGTCGGCGAACGACGGCGCAATCACGCAGCGGAACCCGTATTCGAGCAACGCCCAGGGCGCATGCTCGCGCGAGCTGCCGCAACCGAAATTCTTGCGCGCGAGCAGGATCGTCGCGCCCTGGTAACGTGGCTGATTGAGCACGAAATTCGGGTTGAGCGGCCGTTGGGCGTGGCTCATTCCCGGCTCGCCGTGGTCCATGTAGCGCCAGGCGTCGAACAGATTCGGTCCGAATCCCGTGCGGTGGATGGACTTCAGGAACTGCTTGGGGATGATCTGGTCGGTATCGACGTTGGCGCGATCAAGCGGCGCGACGAGCCCCGTGTGGACGGTAAAGCGCTCCATGACGCTCACCGCCAGCCGCGCACGTCGACGAAATGCCCGGCGATCGCGGCGGCAGCGGCCATCGCGGGGCTGACGAGGTGCGTGCGTCCGCCGTCCCCTTGGCGGCCCTCGAAGTTGCGGTTCGAGGTCGAAGCGCAGCGTTCGCCGGGCTCGAGCCGGTCGGCGTTCATCGCCAGGCACATCGAGCAGCCGGGCTCGCGCCACTCGAATCCCGCGTCACGAAAAACGCGGTCGAGACCTTCCCGCTCGGCCTGCGCCTTGACCAGTCCAGAGCCCGGAACGACCAGCGCGAGCCGGATGCTCGGAGCGACCCGCCGGCCCTTGACGACCGCGGCCGCCGTGCGCAAGTCCTCGATGCGAGAGTTGGTGCACGAGCCGATGAACACCTTGTCGAGACGGATATCGGTGACGGGCATGCGCGGGTTGAGCCCCATGTAGCCGATCGCACGCTCCATGCCCTCACGCTTGACGGCATCCTTCTCGCGCTCGGGATCGGGCACGGCGCCATCGACCGGCACCACCATTTCCGGCGAAGTTCCCCAGGTCACTTGCGGCTTGATCTCGCGCGCATCGATTGCCACCTCGCGGTCGAACTTGGCATCGGGGTCGCTCTTGAGCGACCTCCAGTATGCGACCGCCGAATCCCAGTCGGGTCCGACAGGAGCGCAGGGACGGCCCTTGATGTACTCGATCGTCCTTTCGTCCACCGCCACCATGCCGGCCCGGGCGCCGGCCTCGATCGCCATGTTGCAGACGGTCATGCGCCCTTCCATCGAAAGCGCCCGTATCGCGCTTCCGGCGAACTCGATCGCGGCCCCCGTTCCACCCGCCGTTCCGATGCGCCCGATGATGGCGAGAACCACGTCCTTCGCCCCGACCCCACGCGTCAGCGGCCCGTCGACCGTAACGCGCATGTTCTTCATCTTCTTCGTGACCAGGCACTGCGTGGCGAGCACGTGCTCGACTTCCGAAGTGCCGATCCCGTGCGCGAGGCGTCCAAACGCGCCGTGAGTGCTGGTATGCGAGTCCCCGCAAACCACCGTCATACCGGGCAACGTGGCGCCCTGCTCCGGTCCGATGACGTGGACGATCCCCTGGCGCCGGTCGAGGAACGGAAAGTAAGCCTTGGCGCCGAAGTGGCGGATGTTCGCGTCCAGCGTCTGCACCTGCAAGCGCGAAATCGGGTCGCGAATCCCTTCGATGCCCTGGTCCCAATCCGTCGTGGGCGTGTTGTGGTCGGCAGTCGCCACCACCGAGTCGATCCGCCAGGGCTTGCGACCGGCGAGCTTCAGACCCTCGAACGCCTGCGGGCTCGTCACCTCGTGCACGAGATGGCGATCGACGTACACGAGCGCCGTGCCGTCTTCCTCGACGTGCACGACATGGCTGTCCCAGAGCTTGTCGTAAAGGGTTCGGACCATGCGGAAACCGCGAACGAACTTGAAATTATCGCACAGCAGCAGCCGCGAATCGGGGGCCGAATGTCAACGACTGTGAGCCGCGCACCGCCTGGTACAGGGGCATGACGCGCTCGGCGTATTTGCGCAGATCCGCAATGCGGGTCGAATGCGACGGGTGAGTCGACAGGAACTCCGGCGGTTGCCCGCCCCCGAGTTTCTGCATCTTTTCCCAGAGGGAAATCGCGGCGCGGGGATCGTAGCCCGCGCGCGCGGCAAGCTCGACGCCGATCCGATCCGATTCGGTTTCGTGGGTGCGCGAATTCGGCAGATTGACCGTTACGTTGAGCACGGTCTGCGACAAGTCCTTGGCTGTATCGGATATTCCCGTCGCCGCGCTGACGACGTCGATGAGTATGGATTGCGCCACGGCCCGGGACACCCGCTCTCGGCCGTGCTCGCGCAGAGCGTGCGCGATCTCGTGCCCCATGACCGCCGCGATCTCGTCGTCCGACGCCTGCAGGCGCTCGATCAGCCCGCTATAGACGGCCATTTTCCCGCCTGGCATGCACCAGGCGTTCACGTCCTTCGCCGCGATGACGTTCGTTTCCCACTTCCAGCCCAAAGCATCCGCACGAAACACACCGGTCTGCGCGATCAGCCGCTTCGAGATCCCTTGCACTCGAGCCAGCATCGCCGGATCGGGGTTGAGCTGCCCCTTCTTCCCCGCTTCTTGCAGCGTCTGCTGGTACGCCTGCTCGGCGGCGCGATTCACCTCCTCGGAGGAGACAAGCATCGCCTGCCGGCGCTCGACACCCACCACGCCGCCTTCCGTGGTCTGCACGCTTTGGCAGCCCGCGGCAAGCGCCGCCGCCACGATTACAAAATAGATGCTCCGAATCGCCGCCATCACTGCCCCGTCATTGCTCGGTTTCCTCTCGCCCCGGTCTAGTTTAATTCAACGCCGGCGACGCGCGGCTGTTGACGGCTCACAGACGCGAGCGGCGCAGCCTAAGCGCGAGCCCGGCTCCGACCAGCGCAGCCAGTGCGGCAAAGCTGAACATCGGGCCCGGACCGGCGGTCTCCCAGACCCACCCCGCGATCAACGCGCCGGCCGCACCGCCCGCCCCGTAGGACACGCTCGAGAAGAGCGCCTGGCCGCGCGCGTGGGCGCGATCCGGAAAGAGGCGATGCACTGCGGCAACCGACGCCGCGTGGTGGGCGCCGAAGGTCAACCCGTGCAGAAGCTGCGCCAGCACCAATATGATCAAGCTGTCGCTGCCCCAGCCGATCGCGGCGAAACGCACCGCCGCCGCGAGAAAGCTCGCCAGGAGAATCGACGCCAGCGAGAAACGCCTGAACAAGAGCGGCAGGAAGAGGAACACGCCGATTTCCGCGAGCACCCCGATCGTCCAGAGCGCGCCGATCGCACTCGCCGCGTGGCCGATCCTCTCGAGATGGAGCGAAAAAAAGGCGTACAGCGCGCCGTGCGCAAGCGCCATGCAAAAACCGGCGCCGAGGAGCGCCCGCACCGGCGGACCCGGAACATCCTGGGGTGCCGCCGCACCGTCGTCCGTCGCGGTCCTGTGCACGCTCCCTCGCGGGAGCATGAAGGACACGGCGAAGGTCACACCGGCGATCGCGGCGAGGAGCGCTGCGAGCGTCCCCGCCGGTCGAAAGTCGAGCCAGGCGCCGGTCGCGAGCACAGCCCCGATGAAGCCGACCGACCCCCATAGGCGGACACGTCCGTAGCCGCCCACCGGCGACACCGGAGTGCCGGGTCTTTTTCCGGAGAGCGTGGGCGCCGCCAGCGACGACAGCGTAATCGTCTCCACGAGCGGCATAGCGCCCGCCGAAAGAACGCTCATCAACGCCATCAATGCGGCCACGGCAACGATCCCCTCGGCGAACGGCAGGACCGCGAACCCGCAAGCGATCGCGGCGCAGGAAAAAATCACGATTCCGCGCCTTGCGCCGGTCCTATCGGCGAGCCAGCCCCAGAACGTCGGCGCGAAAATCCGCGCGAGCGGGCCGAGCGCGAGCACGAACGCGATCTCCGCGGCATGAAATCCTCGCGCCGCGAGGTAAAGGGGGAAGTACGGCGCCGAGACACCCACATACGCGAAATACGCGAAATAGATCGCGGCGAGCCGAACGGAGGCAGGCATGGTTATGCGTGCCGCGCGGGAGCGCGGCGTTGCCGAAGCTTAACAGCGCGCACGGCGCGGATCGCAGATTGGGCTGTGCTATAAACGCACGCGATGAATCGAGTTTCGCGCCCTGCGTTCTATGCTCTATTCACCGCCTCCGGATTCGCCGGGCTGATTTACGAGTCCATCTGGACGCACTACCTGAAGCTCTTCCTCGGCCACGCGGCTTACGCGCAGTCGCTCGTGCTGGTCGTCTTCATGGGCGGCATGGCTGCAGGCAGCGCGCTGTGCGCGAGGCGCTCGGCGCGCATCGCGAACCCGCTTCTGGCGTACGCGGCGGTCGAAGCCGTTGTCGGCATCGCCGCGCTCGCGTTCCACGAAATCTTCGTCTTCCTCACGGACTGGACGTACGCCTCGCTTTTGCCTTCGCTGGGTACCGAATGGCTCGCCCTGAGCGCGAAAGTCGCCGTGTCCTCGCTCCTCATCCTGCCGCAGTCGATTCTTCTCGGCATGACTTTCCCGCTGATGAGCGCGGGCCTGGTGCGCGCGCATCCGGCCGCATCGGGCGAATCGGTTGCGATGCTCTACTTCACGAATAGCCTCGGCGCGGCGCTCGGCGTGCTCGCGAGCGGGTTCGTGCTGATCGAGATGGTGGGCCTGCCGGGAACGCTGCGCAGCGCCGGAATCATCAACCTATCCCTCGCGGCCACGGTGTGGCTGATCGCCCGTCCGCTGCACGACGCGCCGCTCGTCGGACGACAAGGAGATGCAGGCGGCGGCGCGGGATTGCTGCTCACGGTCGCCTTCTTGACCGGCCTCGCATCCTTCGTCTACGAAATCAGCTGGATACGTATGCTCTCGCTCGTTCTAGGCGCCTCGACGCACTCGTTCGAGTTGATGTTGTCGACTTTCATTCTCGGCCTCGCGCTCGGCGGCTTGGCGGTGCGCCGCGTGGCGGACAGGGTCGCCGGCCCCGAACGGCTGCTCGGCTGGGTCCAGGTAGCGATGGGACTGCTCGCGCTCGCGACGCTACCGGTGTACGACCGCACGTTCGAGCTGATGGAGAGCCTGATGAAGGGGCTCGCGCGCACCGACGCAGGCTACCTGCTCTTCAATCTCACCGGGCAGGCCATTGCCGCGCTCGTCATGCTGCCCGCGACCTTCTGCGCCGGGATGACGCTTCCGCTCATCACCGCCGCGCTGCTGCGCCGCGGCGCCGGCGAATCGGCGATCGGCCGTGTCTACGCGGCGAACACCCTCGGCGCGATCGCGGGCGTGCTGCTCGCGGTGCACGTCGGGCTGCCCTTCCTTGGGTTGAAGGGTGCCCTGATCGGCGCAAGCTTCGTCGACGCAGCCATCGGTCTCATGCTGCTGCTGCGCTTCGCGCCCGCGCGCGCGGACTTCGCGTTCGCGGCTGTCGCCTGCGCAGCGCTGTTCGCGCCCATGTCGCTCGCCTTCGAGCTGGACGCGAACAAGATGACCGCGGGCGTGTTCCGTCACGGCGACCTGAGCGGCTCGAGCGATGCGCGCATCCTCTATCAGAAGGACGGCAAGACGGCAACCGTGCATCTCGTTCAGTACGCCGAGGCGAAGAGCATCCGGACGAACGGCAAGTCCGACGGCTCGATCAACCTGCCCGGAGCCCAGCGCGGCACCGACGAAGTGACTATGGTCCTCACCGCGGCGCTGCCGCTCGCCCTGAAGCCCGAAGCGAAAAGCGCCGCCGTGATCGGAATCGGCACCGGGCTGACGATGCACACGCTGCTGCAAAGCCTCTCGATCGAGCGCGTCGAGACGGTCGAGATCGAGTCGGCGATGGCCGAAGCGTCGCGCGGCTTCATACCGCGCAACAGCGCCGCCTTCGCGGATCCGCGCGGCGCCATCTTCATCGATGACGCGAAGACGTTCTTCTCGACGCGCAACCGACGCTATGACATCGTGATATCCGAGCCCTCGAATCCCTGGGTGAGCGGGGTATCGAGCCTGTTTACGCGCGAGTTCTACCGGCGCATCCGGACGCATCTCGACCCGGACGGCCTGCTGGTGCAGTGGTTCCAGCTCTACGAAATCGACGCCTCGCTGCTCGCAACGGTGATGGGCGCGCTCGGCGAGGTCTTCCCCCATTACGCGGTATTCGCCGCGAGCGACCACGATCTTCTCATCGTGGCGGGCGACGCGCCGCTACCGCTGCCGCCGAAAGCGCGGGTACTAGAGCAGCCGGGGCTCGCCAAGGAGCTGCGCACGGTGCACATACAAAGCGTGGGCGACCTGGATGCGCGCTACCTCGGCTCCCGTGCCACGCTCGAGCCGCTCTTCGCGAGCTACGGCATGCCGCCAAACTCGGATTACTATCCCGTGCTCGACCTGAATGCCGCGCGGCACCGATTCACGGAACGCAGCGCAGCCGACATCGTCGCGCTATTGAATCTGGGCGTTCCCGTCCTGGAAATGCTCGAACCCGAGGCGAGCCGCAGGGCCCCCAGCCCGCTCTTTGCCGGCGCGTACGCGTTCGTCCGCACCGAGAACGCCCGGCTCGCGGCCTACGGCCGGGATTTCCTGTTGCGCCCCGGTCCGCCCTTGCCCGAGGGCGTGCCGACCCCGCTACAAAAGGACCTCGAGATCGTGAAGCTGCGCCTCATGGAGTGCCGCGATGCGCGCGATTTCGACGTCTGGCTGCACAGCCTGATCCGCGTCGCCAAGGCCGTGAATCCGTACCTCACGGCCGCCGAAGCCGATGCGATCTGGCGCCGGATCTCGACCAGCCCGTGTCACGACGGCCTGCACGAATTCCAGCGCCGTTGGATCGCGCTCGTACGCGCGGTGGGGCTGCGCGACGCGGCTCGCATGGCCGAAATCGGCTCGCTCCTGCTCGCGACACAGCAAGACCTGGCGAGCGATACGCGCGAATATTTGCTCACGGTTTCGATGACCGGATATCTCGCGGCGCGTGCGCCGGCGAAGGTCCGCACATTGTGGCAGCACTACGGCGCAAGCCTCGGGCGGGCCGCGGGATCGCCGATCTTCCGCCTTCTGCGTTGCCACGCCGAAACGGACGGGGAGCAGGCGTGCGCCGCGCTGTTCAGTTCACACACGGCCCGCTGACGCGTGGCGTCCGACCCGAAACCGAATCAACACGGATACGGCGATGCCCGCTCAGCGCCTCGCGTACGGATTGCGCCCGGTGCGGAATTCGATCATGAGCGGCGTCCCGCTCAATGCAAACGCCTTGCGGAAAGCCCCCTCGAGATAGCGGCGGTAGCTGTCGGGCACTCGCTCGAGCGCGTTACCGTGAATGATCACGCGGGGGGGATTCATCCCACCCTGATGGGCGTAGCGTAGTTTCGGCCGCACGACGCCGCGCCGAGGCGGTGACTGCCGTTCGACCGCCGCACGCAGCGTGCGCGTGAGGCGCGGCGTGGAAAGCTTGGCCATCGCCGAGGCGAACGCGGCGTCGACCGATTTCATCAGCGCGCCGAGGCCCTTTCCCTCTCGCGCCGAAATGAAGTGCGTATCGGCAAAACCCAGAAAGCCCAGTTTCCATTTCAGCTCGGCCTTGACGCGCTCGCGCGCCTCCTTATCGGCGGCGTCCCACTTGTTCACCGCAACCACCACAGCCCGACCGCGCTCGAGGACAAACCCGGCGACATGGGCATCCTGCTCGGTCACCCCGTCGAGCGCTTCGAGCATGAGGATCGTGACGTTGGACGCTTCGATAGCTTGCAGAGCCTTGACGACCGAGAAGCGCTCGATCTCCTCGCCCTGCTTGCTGCGGCGCCGCAAGCCGGCCGTGTCGATCAGCGTGTATCGCCGTCCTGCGCGCTCGAAGGGCACCTCGATTGGGTCGCGCGTCGTACCGGGCTGGTCGAAAGCGATCACCCGCTCCTCGCCGACGAGCGAGTTTACGAGAGTCGACTTGCCCACGTTGGGCCGGCCGACGACCGTAATCCGCGGTTGGCGCGCCGCCTCCCCGGTCTCATCCGGCGACGGTTGCTCCGGCGGCCACTCCTGGAGCACCGAATCGATCAGCGCGGAGACGCCGTCGCCGTGGGCGGCGGAGACGGGAGCCGGCACTCCGAGACCGAGCGCGTGGAATTCGGCGACCGCGGTCTCCGGCGCGAGCCCTTCGCTCTTGTTGACCGCCAGATGGATTCGCGACTTGAGCCGGCGCAACCGCTGCGCGATCGTCCGATCGACGCCGGTCAGTCCGCTGCGCGCGTCGACCACGAGGACAACCGCATCCGCTTCGGCGATCGCCTGCTCGGTCTGGCGCGCCATCTCGGCGAAGATCCCTTCCTTGGCGCCGGGCTCCAGGCCCCCGGTGTCGATGACGAGGTACGGCCGCGAGCCGAGTCGCCCGTCGCCATAGTGCCGGTCGCGCGTCGCGCCGGGGACGTCCACGACGATAGCGTCCCGGCTGCGCGTCAAGCGGTTGAACAAGGTCGATTTCCCGACGTTCGGGCGACCGACCAATGCGACGATCGGCTTCACGGAGCCGCGGGAGCGATCGCGAACAACCCGCCGTAGGTCGTCTGGACGAAGAGCCTTCCCGAGGACGCGATCGGCGCGGCTGCGATCGGATATTCGTCGGTCTGCGCCCGCGCGATGAACGCGCCGTTGTCGCGCGCCAGAAAATGCACGTAGCCCTCGAAGTCGGCCACCGCGATCTCGTTCCCGAGAGGAACCGGGCGCGTCACCTGGCGGTAGGCG
>JBFGLA010000024.1:0-15193 GCA_041576355.1 Burkholderiales bacterium | reverse complement strand
CGAATGAGTTACCAGCGCCAATTCGGAATCCGAGGAAGCACCACGGGCGGCGGTGGATCCGCGCCGCCGCCTCCGAGCACGGACGAGACCCCCGGCCCTGCGCCTGAGCGCACGCCGCGCCTGCGCCGCCCGACCGCTTCGCAGTTCGGGACCTTCTACGGGATCATGAGCATTCGCGATTGATTCGCGTGCGTTCCGGATCGAGGTCGTACGCATGCTCCTGCGGCAGCCCGCGGCTCAGCGTCGCAAAGCTCTTCCCGCTGTCGCGGGTGCGCGCTACTTCGAGCCGTTTTCTGCTCAGCCCTCCCCGCATGCCTCCTTGATGGCTCGCATGGCGAGGAACATCGCGGTCGGCCGTGGCCGCGCCTCGGATTGGCCGCTCACCGCCTCGACCCGCATGAAGCCGTACTGGGCGTAGAACTCGACCGCTTCGGGCTTCGCGTCGACGACGACACCGACGCAGCCATAGTCCTCCGCCATCCGTACCGCGAGCCGCAGCACGAAGCGCAGGAGTTGGGCGCCGAGCCCCTGCCGCTGAGCCGTTCGGTCCACCGCCAGGCGCGCGAGCCGCAGCACGGGCAGGGGATATCGCGGCAGCTTCGCGCGCGCGGCGGTCGGCAACCCCTCGATCTCGACGTGCCCGGGAGCAACCGTCGCAAAACCCAGAATGCTTTCGTTCTCGACGGCGACATAGGTGACGCCGACGTAGTGCCGATACTGATTCTGTCCCGCGAATCTGTGAAAGAAACGATCGAGATCGGCCTCGCCGGAGCGGAACTGCGAACGCTCGTCCGCCTCGCGGAGCGCCCTAATCTCCATCCCGCATCAGCCGGCGCAGCGCTTTCGTGGGCTTGCCGGTGCGCGCCTGCTCGAGGATCGCCTCGCCGGACTTGCGCGTCACGACGAGCTTCGGATGAACGATCACGTCCGCGGGCAGATGTTCGAGCGCGACCAGATAGTGCTGAAGGGCCTGCTCGACGAGGTGGCCCTTCTTGACGCCGGTCGCACGAACGTACCGCTCGAGCAACTCCTTGGTCGCCTGGGAAACGAGCGCCGAGATCTGCGTTTCTTTTTCCATTGCGTGGATTCCGCATGAAACTCTACATTTTTGTAGATCTTGGGTCAAGCCGGCGTGGCGGCTGCGGCGACTCGTCTTGACCGGCTTGGGGGACGACACCATGATATCGGGACCTCATGACTCAGAACCAATTCGCCGACAGCTATCACGACGCGCGCGCGCGATTCCTCGCCGCCGCACGCGACTTCGAGGCGCGCACGGGCCGCCGCTGCGACTTGCAGCGCCACGTCGTCGACGAGGGCGAGGATCTCTCGCTCGACGTCGCGCATTTCGCGCCGGCGCAGGGACGGCGGCTCGTCGTCTTCACGAGCGCGGTGCACGGCGTCGAAGGCTACGCGGGCAGCGCCGTGCAGTGCGCGCTCCTCTCCGGGCCGCTCGCGCGGCTCGCGCCGGACTGCGGCGTCGTCCTCGCGCACGCGGTCAACCCCTGGGGCATGGCGCACTTTCGGCGCACGAACGCGGCAAACGTCGACCTCAACCGCAACTTCGCGCCGCCGGGCGACCCGCTCTATGCGACCGACAACCCCGGCTACCGCCTGCTTGCCGCGGCGCTCGCGCCGAACGAACCCTGCCGGGGCGGGATCGGCCCCGACGCGCGGTTTTTCAACGACCTCCTCGGTGCGGCGCTGCTGAAGGGTTACGCGACGCTCAAGCAGGCGATCTTGATCGGACAGTACGGCGCGCCGGAGGGCCTTTTCTACGGCGGCACCGAGCCGCAGGCCGAGGCGCGGATCTTCTCACGCGTATTCGAGCCGCTCTGCGCCCGCTACGACGAGATCTTGCTTATCGATCTGCACACCGGCTACGGCAATCGCGGCGGGGTCATGCTGCTCTTCCCGCAAGGCCCGGTTGCTCGCGGCGCCGGGAGCACCGCCGACCAAGGCTATGCCGTCACCGGGGACCTGGTCGGCTACTGTCGCCGCGTGCTGGAGCGCGCCAATCCGAACGCGGCCTTCGCCGGATGCGTGCTGGAAATCGGCACCACCTCGGTCTCGCCGCTTGCGCAGCTGCGTGATCTCAGGACGATGGTGCGGGAAAACCAGCTCCGCCTGCACGGCGCCCGCGACACGGCGCTCGAGCGCGAGGTGAAGGCGCGCTTTCGCGAGCTGTTCTTCCCCGCCGATCCCGCGTGGCGGCGCACGGCGCTCGCGACCGCCCTTGCGCGCACCGAGGAGCTGCTGCAGCAACGCGGAATGCTCGGCGCCGGCCTGCACTAACCCCTGGCGCGCAAAACCGGCGCCGGCCGCCCGCAGCGGCCGCTCCTGAATAACGCGCGGTACGCCTCGCGCCGCGCCTCGGGCGTGCGCCCGAGCGCATAGTAATGCGCATGCGGCGTGACGAGCGCGTCCGCCTCGCCGAGCGCATTGGCGCGAAAGCTAGACCAGCGGTACGCCTCGGGCCGCGCCGCGATCCGCGCGCGCACCGGGTTCTCCTCGATGTAGCGCATGCAGGAAAGGAGATGTCGTCGCGCGTGCACGCTCGAAGCATCCACCGGCTCGGCCCACTGCGAGCTGTCGTGCTCGTGCGATTCGGCGAGATGCTTCCCGTGACGATCACGAAGACTTTCGACCAGGCGCGCCGCGCTGCCCGCACGCCCGGGGGTGACGAGCAGGTGGGCGTGGTTTCCCATCACCACGTAGGCGTGCACCGCGCACTCGAAGCGCACCGCGGCTTCGCCGAGCGCGTCCAGATACGCGCGCCGGTCGCGCTCGCGCAGAAAGCACGCCGCTCCGCCCCGCGCGCGCTGGGTGAGGTGCAGCGCGACTCCGGGTTGCTCGGGAAAGGCAGGGCGAGACATGGGCGCAACCTCGGATGAGGTAACGGCCCGGGCGGCGCGCCGTTGACAAAACCCCGCCTTCACGGCATGAGAGGAAAGCGATTCCACCGCAAGGAGGAGGACGATGCTGTTTCCCACCACGCTCGTCGGCAGCTATCCGCAGCCCGAGTGGCTGATCGACCGCGCCAAGCTCGCGAAGCGCTTCCCGCCGCGGGTGCGGGCGAAAGAGCTGTGGCGCATCCCCGAGCCGCTTCTCGCCGAGGCACAGGACGACGCGACGCGGCTCGCGATCCGCGCGCAGGAGGAAGCCGGACTCGACATCATCACCGACGGCGAGATCCGGCGCGAAAGCTACTCCAACCGCTTCGCCACCGCGCTCGAAGGCGTCGACATCGACAACCCCGGCACCGCGCTCGACCGCTCCGGGCACCCCAACCCGGTGCCGCGCATCGTCGGCAAGATACGCCGCAGGCATCCGGTCGAGCTCGAGGACCTGCGTTTCCTGCGCGCGCACACGGCGAAGGCGGTCAAGATGACGGTGCCCGGCCCCTTCACCATGAGCCAGCAGGCGCAGAACGACTACTACAAGTCGGCCGAGGAAGCGGCGATGGACTACGCCGCCGCGGTGAACGAGGAGATCCGCGACCTCTTCGCCGCCGGCGCCGACATCGTGCAGATCGACGAGCCCTATATGCAGGCGCGCCCGGAGAAAGCGCGCCAGTACGGGCTCGCGGCGCTCAACCGCGCACTCGAAGGCATCCAGGGAACCACGGCGGTGCACATCTGCTTCGGCTACGCCGCGATCATCCACGAGCGGCCCTCAGGCTATTCGTTCCTCGGCGAGCTGGCCGGTTGCAGTTGCAAGCAGGTCTCGATCGAGACCGCCCAGTCCAAGCTCGACTGCTCGGTGCTGAAGGCGCTGCCCGGCAAGAAGGTCCTCCTCGGCGTGATCGACCTGAACGAGATGCAGGTCGAAACCCCGGACACGGTCGCCGCTCGCATCCGCCGCGCCCTGCCCTACGTCAAGGCCGAGGACGTCATCGTCGCCCCCGACTGCGGGATGAAGTACCTGCCGCGCGAAGTCGCGTTCGGAAAGATGAAGGCGATGGTCGAGGGGGCGAAGATCGTGCGCGCGGAGATCGGCCGCACCCGCTGAGAATCCATCGGCTCGGGACCGGCCGCCGATGGACCCGCCGCGTGTAATACGTTAGCATCCCCTGTATGACAAAGACCGCACGCCTGCTTTCCGTTCGCCTCGACCCGGCGCTCGCCGCCGCGCTCGAACGCTACTGCGCCCAGACGGGCACCACGCGCAGCCGCGTCGTGCAGCAAAGCGTCGCGCAATACCTGGTCGTGCAGTCCGGGCCGACGCTCGGCAGCCTGGCCGAGGCGGTCCTGCCCCCGGCGCCGAAGCGTCGTACGCCCGCGGCGCGCCCTTCCCGCCAGCGGCGCTTCCGGGACTACGTGCGTGAGAAGCATCGTCGTTGACTCGGGCTTCCTGATCGCCCTCTTCGACGAGACCGATTCCCTGCACGCGCGCTGCCGGGAATTCCTGCGCGATTATCGCGGCCGCTTCCTCACCACCGAAGCCGTGCTCGCCGAGACGATGGCGCTCCTCTCGACTGCGCAGCAGCTGCGCTGCCTGGAGTGGCTCGGCGACGCGACGCGCGCGGGACTGCTCGAAGTCGACCGCGAGCCGCTCGATTTCCGTGCGATCGAAAAGCTCGCCCGCAAGTATGCCGATCAGCCGATGGACTTCGCCGACGCCTCGGTGGTGCTCCTCGCCACCCGTACCGGTGTGCGCGAAATCCTGACCGCAGACCGGCGCGACTTCGCGGTCTATCGGCTCGGCGGCAGGGCGCGCTTCATAGACGTATTGGCGGAGCGTTAGCCGACGACGAGCAGAAGCGTCGCGCGGTTTGCTCGAGAAAGTGCATGCCCGGCTCCGAGAGGGATCGCGAGGGAGTGAGTCTAGCGCTATGCTTGCGCCTGCCATGCGCTCCGCCCTCGCCGCGCTCCTCCTCGCAGCAGCGCCGTTCCTCGCCACCGCGCAGGAGACGCTGTCCGATGCCGACGCGATCGCCGTGCGCGAGGTGATCGAGGCGCAGCTCGAGGCCTTCCGCCAGGACGACGCGCCGCGCGCCTTCTCCTACGCCAGCGCCGGGATCCGCACCACCTTCGGCACCCCCGAGGTCTTCATGGAGATGGTGCGCACGCAGTACGCCGTCGTCTACCGGCCGCAGTCGGTGCAGTTCGACGCGCCCGTCGTGATCGAGGGCAGCGTGGTGCAGGCGGTGCGCCTGACCGACGCCGAGGGACGGACCTGGATCGCCTTGTACCCGATGCAGCGCCAGCCCGACGGCGGATGGAGAATCGACGGCTGCCAGCTCGCGAGAGCGCGGGGACTTGAAACCGAGGCGCCAGGCCGCATTTCTATTTTCCTGCCGGCTTTGGCATAAAGGAGAACGTCTTGAGTACCCGCGAACTGAAGCAGGTCATTCCCTCGATAGCCGCCTCCGACGGCGCCGGCGTGAAGCTGCGCCGCAGCCTCGGCTCGAGCCAGCTCGCGCGCCACGATCCGTTCCTGATGCTCGACGAGTTCTACTCGGACAATCCGGACGACTACCTCGCGGGCTTCCCTTCGCATCCGCATCGCGGCTTCGAGACCGTCACCTACATGCTCGACGGCCACATGCGGCACGAGGACAACTTCGGCAACCGCGGCGACCTCGGCCCCGGCGACGTGCAGTGGATGACCGCCGCGAGCGGCATCATCCATTCCGAGATGCCGCAGCAGACCGAGGGACGCATGCGCGGCTTCCAGCTCTGGCTCAACCTCCCGGCGGCGGAAAAGATGAAGCCCGCCGCCTACCGCGATATCCCCGCGCGCGAGATCCCGGTCGTCGAGGCGAAAGGCGTCAAGGTGAAGGTCATCGCGGGAACCTACGCCGGCCGCGCCGGCGCGGTAAGCGGCGGCAGCACCGATCCGCAGTACTACGACGTGCACCTCGATGCCGGCGCGGCGTTCGAGTCATCGCTTCCCGCCGGGCACGCGGCGTTTCTCTATGCCTACGAGGGCGATGCCCTGGTTGGCGCGCAAAAGAAGCCGCTGCCGAACCGCGCCGCGGGGCTGCTCTCGGAGGGCGACGGCGTTCGCATCGAAGCGGGCGCGCAAGGCGCGCGCGTGCTGCTGCTGGCGGGCAAGCCCCTGCGCGAGCCGATCGTCCAGTACGGTCCGTTCGTCATGAACAGCCGCGAGGAGGTCGAGCAGGCGATCCACGACTACCAGGCCGGACGGCTGACGAAGGAGCAGATCCGGCACATCAAGGTCGCGGTGCCGCAGTAGACTTCTTGGAGGCACGCGATGCAGACTGCACTGATCACCGGAGCATCCAGCGGCATAGGTGCCGAGGCAGCTCGGCAGCTTTCCTCCCGTGGGTATCGCGTCATACTCGTCGCGCGAGGCCAGGCTCAGCTTGAGCAAGTCGCAGGGCGTATCGGCGCGAACGCGGTAGCCGAAGTTTGCGACGCCTCATCCGGCGAACAGGTGTTGGCGCTCGCAGAGCGGGTGCGCCGCAGCCACGGTATCCCCGATGTGGTTGTCAATTGCGCGGGCGCCGGGCAATGGAAGCTCATCGAAGACACCTCTCCTGCCGAAGCACTCCTCATGCTCCAAGCGCCATACCTCGCGGCTTTCAATGTTACCCACGCCTTTATGAAAGACATGCTCGCTCGCCGCAGCGGCATCGTCATCCACGTCAATTCACCCGCCTCCATCTTCCCGTGGCCTTCGTCAGTTGGTTACACCGCGGCACGTTGGGCTCTGCGCGGCCTGCACGAAGCGTTGTGCCAGGATCTTGCCGGTACGGGCGTGCGAAGCTGTCACTTAATCTTCGGCAGGGTGAACAGCGCCTACTTCGAACACAACCCCGGCGTGGCGGAGAACATGCCGCGGATCGCGAGCACGGTCCGAACGCTATCCGCAGACGAATGCGGTCGCGTGATCGCGCAGCTTGCAGACAACCCGAAGCGCGAATTGCTGTATCCCTTCATGCTTCGGCTCTACGGCTGGAACTATCGTGTAGCGCCGGCGCTCGTGCTCTGGCTTCTCAGGCTGACAGGCGCGAAGCGGCATTGATGCATCCAGAGTGACCCGGCCAAGCTCCTGGGAGTCGACTAGAGATAGCGGCCGCGCGGCCGAGGTCGGACCGAGGGGCGTCGCCCCCCGGTCCGAATCACGTTCGGCTACTTAACCGCAAAGCAGTAGAACAGGCCGTCGCCTCCGGTCCTGCGCAGCGCATCCTGGCTGCAGCCGATCGAAGGATGCGCGGAATTCCATGACTTCGCCCACGCGTGATCGATCGGACCGACTCGGTCATGGTGGCCCGTCATCGCCGCACCGTCGCCGCTTTTGGTCCAGTTGCCGCAAGTCATGTCCGCGAAGCGCCCGCTCGGCGGGTGCGCAGTGCCGTCGGGCCGCGAGCCGGTGAGAATGTCGTGCTTGTTCGGCTTCTCGGTGCGGCCGTTCACCATCTGGCCCTTCTCGTCGAGCGCCGTGTCCTTATTCACGTTGCTGCTCGCCGAATGCAGATCGTCGACGTTGCGCGCGATGCGCACACCCTTGGCGTTGTGCCACGGACCCGTGCCGATGCGGTCCCGCGCGTGCACGACCTTGGGATCGTCGAGGGCCGAGCCCTGCGTGCTCAGGTACGCGCGCCAGGTGCGGCCTCCGGCGCCCGCGGCCTGGGCGAGCTTCTGGCAGTGCCTGTCCGCGCCTTCGATCCCGCCCAGGTCGGCGCCGTTCCCCGGCCCGACGCTGGTGATGAAGAACGTCATCCCGCCTCCCCCGCTTTCCATCGACGGTCCGCCCGCGCAGCCGGCCAAGGCCAGCAATCCGGCGCTACCCAGCAACGTCCATTGTTTCATCCTGTGCATGAAAGCCCCCGTGAGTTCGAATGCGAAAAGTGTTGTGCCGCGACCGACCGGTGCGTTACCGCGACGATCGCAGCTGAAAGATTATCGCCAAAGCAGCGCGCAGTGGGCGCCGTCGCCGCGCATTTTTTCGTTCGCCGCCGGCGGTATCGAGCCGTGGAATAAAGCCGCGCGTTGCGATGTTAGTCGCTGCGCCGATGACCCGCCGTAAGGCCGGGTCAAGGCGTTCAGCTTCGCCATCGCCACCATATTGACTGCGCGTGCTTTTCGCGGCGCTTCAGCAGCGACTCCAACCTCGTTTCGCGCCGAGAGTACGCGGCGCCTATTTCGGGCAGACGTCGATCAGGCGGAACTGCCGAATCTCAGGTAGCGCGGCGCCCGCGGAAATTTCCTGGAAATCGGCCCGCGGGGTAAAGCCGCTCGACTTAGGTTGGACCTTCACGTAGCGCGTCTCTCCCGCCTTGAGCGTCAGGCCAAAATCGACGTTCTCGCCCGAAACGCTGCCCATCACCGTCAGGCGGCCCGGCGCCGCGACATGTGCCTTGTAGCCTGAATTCACCATCGAGAAACAGTTGTCCGCCTCCTTGGGAATCGAGAGGAAGACCGGCCTTGCGCCCAGCTCGAGCGCGTGGGGCCGATAGAAATAGACCACCGCCTTATCCGGCGGAACCTGCGCGGCGACGAAGACTGGCCCGGTTGCCGATTTCGGCATGACCGCGCAAGACGAGAGACCTGACGCCAGCAGCAGGAAGAGAAATAGCAGCGCAGAGGTTCGCATGGCGTACTCCTTCATGGAGCGGAAACGAGTAACCCCCGGAATGGATTCCACTCTCGGAATCAAACCAGGGTAGTCGGCATTAGGGAGCGCCGCCCGATGCAAGGGCAGCGCTCTGCCTGAAGTATAGGAACGAGGAATCTGCCTCGCAAGGTGCCAGCTCATCCAACCGAACGGCAGGCGCGGCGCTGGGAGCCCGCCCTCAGCGCCGCGCGATCCAATTATGCAGCGCGATGCCGCCGTCGACGGCGAGCGTCGTGCCGGTGACGTAGGCGCCGAAGCGCTCGGAGAGCACCGCGAGCGCCATCCCGGCGACATCCTGCGGCGTTCCCATGCGCCCCATCGGAATGCACTCGAGCAGCCCCGGGTTCTGCGCCGCGTTGAAGCCGCCGCCCGGGATCGCGCCCGGCGCGATCGCGTTGACGCGCACCCCGTGCGGCGCGAGCGCGCGCGCGAGATCCTTCATCAGCATCGTCTGCCCGGCCTTCGCGGCGCTGTAGTGCGGCAGGTTGCGGGGCGATTCCGCGTGCAGCGACGTGACGTAGAGCATGCGCCCCTTCACACCGGCGTCGCGCATGTGCCGGCCGAGCGCCTGGCCGAGGAGAAACCCCGCCGTCAGATTCACCTCCAGCATCGCGCGCCAGGTCGATTCGCTCACCTCGAGCGCCGTGTCCTCCTCGCGCCGGCGCGGGCTCGCGCTGTGCACGAAGATCGAGACGCGCCCGAGGCGCCGGACCGCTTCCGCGGCGAGCGCCTGCGCCGCGCCGGGCTGGACGAGATCCGTGACCACCGCCTCGGCCGCGCCGCCCGAGTCGCGGATTTGTTGCATCACCTGCTCGACCGAGCCGTTCACGTCCGCGCCGAGCACCTGCGCCCCCTCGCGCGCGAGCGCCTCGGCGATGCCGCGGCCGATGCCGTTGGCGGCGCCGGTGACGAGCGCGGTGTCGTCGGGAAAGAGGGGGCCGGTCATGGAGAAGGTTGGCGAGGTAGGGGCTCAAGT
The DNA here is from genome assembly GCA_041576355.1 of Burkholderiales bacterium. Taxonomy (GTDB): domain Bacteria; phylum Pseudomonadota; class Gammaproteobacteria; order Burkholderiales; family SG8-39; genus JAOUFA01. Next base: position 5,631 of record JBFGLA010000024.1, on the reverse strand, counting down.
GTGCTCATTCGCGAGTTCGCAGGCAAGCGCTCAGGCCGAAGCGATCGCCAGCGGCTTGACGACCATCAGATAGTAGATCGCGATCACCGCCGCGAATGCCGGCACTCCGAGCGCGAACCACCAGCGGAACCAGCGGTGAAAGCGCTCCGGCAAGGCCGCAATAGAAGCCGCGCGCTCGGCCTCGCGTTTGAGCAGCACCTGAATCACGACCACCGGCAGCCAGCAGGCGCCCGTGAAAATGAACAGGCTCCACACCGCGATCGACCAGGGGCTGACGAGCGGCCAGCCGAGCAGATGCATCAGCGCGACCCCGCTCGCGGCCTGGAAGACGACCGCCGGAGCCGTGAACCATGCATCCGCCGTCACCGTGAGGCGCAGCGTATTGCGCAGATGACCGATGTCTTCGGAACGAAGGGCGCCGCGATAGCCGAACCAGGTGTAGAACGCAATGCCGAAGCCGGTGCCGAGAATGATGGCCGCGCTCAGGATGTGCGCCATCTTGAGCAGAGACAGCGCGTCGCTCACGCCGGGTACTCCTCGACCGCCGTCGTCATCTGCCAGCGCGCGAGCTCAGGCTCGAACTCCGCAAGCGTGAGGAACCCCATGCAGGCGAACGCGCCGCGCGCAGCGATTTCGCCGCGGGCGAGCTTACGCGCAAGCAGGATCGCCGCCATGCACGGAATCTCCGGGCCGTGGTTCGCTTCAGCCGTGAGATGCCACTCGAGGCGCGCGCGGCTTCCGTCGGGTCTTGCGCCCGCGACGATCACGAGCATCGCGCCGCGCTCGCTGCCGAAGACCGCGAGCATCGATGCAAGCCGATCGAGCGGCCGCGCCCAGCGCTCGATCGGCAGCGGCAGCCCTACGCGGCGCAGCCCTGCTGCAAGCCAGAGCGCGCGCTGCTCGACTGCGAGCTCGAGCGCCGCATGGAATTCCACCGTCCGCACCCCTGGATAGCGCGCCGGGAGAAGCTCCAGGTCGGGTACGTCGCAAGCCCCGCCGAGGCGCGTGCCGACTCCCGAGAAACGCACCCGGCGCAGATCCTGCCAGCCCCAGGCATCCGACCAGAGGCCCTCGCGTAGCCGCTTGAAAGGCTTGCCCGCGTAACTGAACACCCCGGCGATCGTCGCCGCGCCGCGCGGCGCGCGCTGCCCGGGAGCGATCGCGATCCGGATCTCGTCGATCGTCCCGAAGCGCCGCGCGAGATCGTCGACCACTGCCGACGAAAGCGCGGGTAGCGTGCTTGCGCCGGAGATCGCAAAGACCTTTGCAGCTCTCGCTTGCGCGTCGGCATGCGCAGCGAAGCGGGCGACGAAATCGCGGCCGTCGGCAAGATCGAGGTAGTGCGCACCCGCCGCGATCGCCGCCTCGACCGCCCGGTAGTCCTGATCCTGGAACCGGGCCGGCACAGTGGATCAGCAGTTGCGGCGCGAGCCGCTTCAGCTTTCCGGGAAAATCGGGCGAGGCGAGGTCGAGCGCCGGAGCGAAGTTGCGGCTTGCGGGGATCACCTCGAGCGCGGGATCGGCGGCAAGGGCACGGCAGATGCGGGCGCCGAAGTTGCCGGTGCCGCCGAGGACGACGATGCGCACGTTGCGAGGGCGAGACTATTGTTCCCGGACATTAACCGATCCTTGGACGCATCGGTGCCCCTGGCAGGGGGTTCGTCTGCTGAATTGGGCGCCGGTGATCGGCGGGTAGCCGGGGAAGTCCCGATGATTCAGAGTGTTGAGCCCTGGAAAGTCGGATAACAAGGTAACAATGCGAGGCCAGCTTGCCTAAGAGCTTGATTCGAAGAGGCATTGACACCCCGATCGCGGCAAGGGACGATGTTATTCCGAATCTAATCTGACTATTTCACGTTAGCTGGCACACATGGCACTCAGCGAGTTTATTGAGTTTGTTGGTCACTCGGCCGAAGGTCTCACCGGCTGGCGCTACTTTGTTTCCTCCTCTTTTCGCCAGCGTACTCACGAGCGCTGGCGAATGCAGTCTCGTCTTGACACGGCAGGTGAAATTGCCGTGTTCGGAATCAACTTTGCTTTCGTAACTCTGATCGTCGCGGGGCTCGTCTGGTGGCTACTTCCGGGGTAGCGGTTTCACAATCGGTCCGACGGCAGTGCCAGCTAACTTGTAGCTGGTGCGGACCGGCCGCCAGCATCGCGCTAGATCAACCGTCCGTGCAGGCCGGCCGCACAGCACGACTATAAGGACTTCCCCGGGACTGCAATGGTTGCGGTGATGACGGTGAAAGGTCTGACTGCGTCACTATAACCGGCCTGTTTGTGAGCATTCGAGTGCTCTGGCCCTGATGAAAGCCGCACGCCCGGTCCTCTCTCGTTAGTCGGCCTCGATTGCAGCCGTCGTGTTTGACCAGGTTCTCCGGGCGTCGGTCTGACCGTTTCGTCATCCTCGATAGCAGTCGCGTGACGGGTGTTCTAGCGGGTGCGCAGGTTCTCCTCCTTGGCAAGCAGGGCCCAGGCGATGCGCGCGTTCTTGTTGGCGATTGCTACGAGCGCGCGGTAGTAGCCGCGGCGCGCCTGGAGCTCGAGCGCCCAGCGCGAGAGGCGATCCTGATGCATGGGGGCGGTCTGCAGCACCGAGCGAGCGCCCTGCACGAGCAGGTTTCTCAGGTAGGCATCGCCGCGCTTGCTGATATGCCCCAGGCGCGCCTTGCCGCCGGTGGAGTACTGCCCCGGCACCAAGCCGATCCAGGCGGCAAATTGCCGTCCGTTCTTAAACTCCCGGGCGTTGCCCACCGTGGCGACGATCGCCAGGGCGGTGATCGCCCCGATGCCGCGGATCTGCATAAGCCGCCGTGCGGGCCCCGAGAGCCGGGCCTGAGCCTCGAACGCACGGTCGTAGCCACCGATGCGCTCATCGAGCAGCCGCAGTTGCTCGAGCAAATCCGCGATCGCGCGGCGCCCGAGCTCAGGCAGCTGCTCGGCGGCTTGCGCCGCCTGGCGCCGCACCGTCACCGAGCGCAGCGGCAGCACCACGCCGAACTCTGCCATCAGCCCGCGCAACCGGTTGATGAGCGCGGTGCGCTCCACGACAAAGCCCTGACGCACCCGGTGCATGGCCAATAACGCCTGCTGCTCAAGGCTCTTGACCGGCACGAACCGCATGCTGGGCCGGCTCACCGCCTCGCACACCGCCTCGGCATCGTTGCCGTCGTTCTTGTCGCTCTTCCTGTAGGGCACCACAAACTTCGGTGCCATCAGCCTCACCGTATGCCCGTGCTGCTGGAACCGCCGTCCCCACTCGTGCGCCCCGGAGCAGGCCTCCATACCGATCAGACACGCTGGCAAGCCCGCCACGGTCTCAACAAGCCGATCGCGCCGCACCGTGCGGCGCAGCACCGTGCGTCCGGCCCCGTCCACCCCGTGCAACGAAAACACGTTCTTTGCCAGGTCGATCCCCACGGTAGTAATCTGTTCCATGACTTCCCCTCCGGCTATTTAGATTGAACACAGACACTTCAATCTTGGCACCTCGATGCCGTCGCCGCGACGGGGAAGTCCCTTTCATTCGTTAGGTTGCTTCCAATGAGCGCCGTGGCGATTTTCAGGATTCTAGTGGCGGTGGAACTGCTGCTAACCGTGGTGGCATGGGGAGTGAACACTGAATGGCTGCAGCCCGTTACGCCGGATCTTGCGCTTACCTACTGGGGCTTCATTGCTGGCGTTTGGGTTCTCATGCTTGCCGCGTCACTTGGAATGTTTATCTTTCTCCGGGGCGGGCGCATTCTTTATCTCGCTACCGTGTTGCTTGGAGTCCTCTGGCTAGTATTGCAGGGTGATAACCCGTCGGGACCAACGGAAGCCGTGCTTAGTTACCTTTCCAACCTGTGCGCCGGTGCTGCGTTGGCGCTTTCCTGGCTCTCGTCTGATGTGGCTGGGCGCTTCGGACAGAAGCAACCTAACAGCACGGTTGAGAGGGACGCCAAGCTTCCCCCGATTTAGTTGACACCTCGGCCTAACGGCTGGAGGTGTGTTGTGGCGAAGGCAGGAGCGCGCAAGATTGAGAAGTACGGAGACCGGTTCAAGGCGACTGCGGTGAAGCTGAGCAGCTTGCCCGGTGTACGAGTCAAGGATGTAGCGGCCGCATTGGACATTCATGCATTCATGCTGTCGCTGTGGAGAAAGCAGGTCAAAGAAAGGGTGATCGTGGCCAGGGCTTCGAAGCTCGATGTGGAGACCACGGCGGAGCTGAGGCGGCTGCGGGAGCTTGAGCGGCGCTACAAGGTGCTCAAGGAGGAGCACGAGCTCCTAAAAAAAGCCATCCGGTTTGCTTCCGATCGAAAGCGGAAATCTTCGCCTTCATCGAAGTAAACCGGGCTGAGCACGACCTCGCGCTGATGTGCCGGGTTTATGGGGTTACCAGGGCGGGCTTTTATGCCTGGCGCTCGCGCGAGCGTAGCGAGCGTGAGCGCCGCAACCAAGCCCTTGCTGCTCAGATCCGGGCCGTTCACACCGAGAGCCGCGGCCTCTACGGCAGCCCGCGCGTACACCAGGCGCTGCGCGGCCGCGGCCAGCGCGTGGGCAAGCATCGTGTTGCGCGCCTCATGCGTGCGCACGGCATCAAGGCACGCGTAGCTACCCTCCGCTACACGAATCGCAGCTTGCAGCGCTATTTCGGCAGCATTCCGAATCGGCAGCTCGATCTCGAACTCAACACACCCGACCAAGTCTGGCTCGGCGATATCACTTACCTCAAGGTGGGCAGCGTCTACCGATATCTGGCGGTCGTCCTGGACAAATACACTCGGCGCGTCGTGGGCTGGAGCTATGGGCCCAGGAAGGATGTGAAGCTCACGCTACAGGCGCTCGACAGCGCTGTTCACAGCCGCAGGCCTGGTTCAGAGGTCGTGTTCCACACCGATCGGGGCATCGAATACGCCGCCGGCGCCTTCAAGGAACGTATTGCCAAGCTCGGGTTCACCCAAAGCATGAACCGCCCTGGCAAGGTCACCGACAACGCCTTCATCGAATCCTTCTTCCATTCGATGAAGTCAGAGGTGTTCCATGGCTACCGCTTCAACGAGGACGACGAGGTTCGGGCCACGCTCAAGAGCTACTTGCCGTTTTACAATCAGACCCGACTTCACTCATCATTGAATTACGTGTCGCCTGCGACGTTTGAACGGCAGGCCCGGTGAATGGGGTGTCAATGAAACCGGGGGAAGATTCCCTTCGCAAGCGGGCGTTGCTCGCTTGCTCGGCCGCTCATGGGCGACGTTAGGCGCCATGAAATTGCCGCGGTTCCCGGTACCAGTGGTAGTGGCTTCGGGCTTCACCGCCGTGGTTGCGTTGGGATTCGGCGTCGTCTATCTCACACGCGACGTCCCAACCGCGCAGCAGGCGTGCGATCGTCAATGTGCAGTAAGCAACCGCGCCGGACGTTTGGTGCCCGTATACCCGCCAGCTCAGCTAGCTGGGACTCGTGCACAAGGGAATCCTCCAATGAAATGCGAGTGCTGGTAATGCGGCCGTTGGCGCCTAACAGCGCGTTCGAGTTCGTGCGCTCCGCGCACCGGACCGTCAAACCGCTGAGCGGTTCGCCGGCCGCTCAGGCCAATCGTTAGGCCTCACGATTCATTTTTCTGGCAAACACGAATGAGGAAGAAGCCAAGT
>JBFGLA010000023.1:0-15353 GCA_041576355.1 Burkholderiales bacterium | reverse complement strand
CATGCAAACTCCGGAGACGTATGAAACCCAAAATTCCTCACCGATCGCATCAACCCTATGAAAGTCAGGGATTCGCCGCAGCAGCATGTCCCCGCACGGAGTTGCGAACTGTGCTGTGTGCCGCGCGGCCCGCTGCGCTAGACTCGCTTCTCTGCTTTGCGAGCGAAACCGAGACGAATGAAGCTTGAATCTCTGCGCACGCCCGCGCTGGTGATGTTCTGCGGCAGCTTGATCCTGTGCTTGAGCTTCGGCGTGCGCTCCTCGTTCGGTCTCTTCCTGCAGCCGATGAGCCTGGAAAACGGCTGGGGCCGCGAGGTCTTTTCCTTCGCGATGGCGATCCAGAACCTGCTTTGGGGCGTGTTCGGACCCTTCGCGGGAGCGATCGGCGACCGCTTCGGTATGGGCCGGGTGATCGTCGGCTGCGGCATCGCCTACGTGCTGGGCTTGCTCGCCATGGCGTTCACCACCAACCCGGTCTCGCTCTACCTCGGCTCGGGGGTGCTGATCGGGCTTGCGCTCTCGGGAACGACTTTCGCGACGATCCTCGCGGTCATCGGCCGGTGCGTACCGCAGGAAAAGCGCAGCGCCGCGCTCGGCATCGCAACCGCGGCCGGGTCGTTCGGCCAGTTCGCGCTGGTTCCCGTGGCGCAGCTCTTCATCGGCGCGTTCGAGTGGCGCTACGCCCTGGTCGGGCTCGCCGCGATCGCGATCCTGATCGTTCCGCTGGCGGCGGCGCTTGCCGGCAAGCCCGCGGCGGCCGCGGTGCACAGCGGCGCGGCGCCGCAATCGATGCGCTTGGCGCTGCGCGAGGCGATCGGCGAACGGGGGTTCCACCTGCTTTTCTGGGGCTACTTCGTATGCGGTTTTCACATCGCGATGCTGACCGTGCACCTGCCTGCGTTCGTCGTCGACGGCGGGCTCAGGCCCGAGCACGGCATGATGGCGATCGCGCTGATCGGGCTGTGCAACATGATCGGCTCGTTCGCCTCGGGCGTGCTCGGGGGCAAGTACAGCAAGAAATACCTGCTGTCGGGCATTTATTCGATTCGCGCGGTGCTGATTCTCGTCCTCATCTCGCTCCCGCTCACGCCCGCGACGCTGTACCTGTTCGCGATGGGGATCGGGTTCCTGTGGCTCTCGACCGTTCCGCTCACCAACGGCCTGGTGGCGCAGATCTTCGGCATGCGCTATGCCGGCATGCTCGCCTCGATCGTGTTCTTCGGCCACCAGATCGGCAGCTTCATCGGAGTCTGGCTGGCCGGGTACTTGTACGACACGATCGGGTCCTACACGCCCGCGTTCGTGGTGTCGATCGGGCTCGGGGTTTTCGCGGCGCTCGTCAACCTGCCGGTTAACGAGCAGCCGATCGCCGCGCGCAGGGCGGTGGCGGCATGAACGCGCTGTGGTGGAAGGCGGCGCTGATCGCGATCGTCGCCTTCGCGAGCGCGGCGGCGTTCTCCGCCTACCTGCGGCCCGGGATGCTGATCGAGTTCGCCAACCTCGTTCTGTGTTACTGAGCGAGGGCTCAACCGCGCCGCTTCGCTCGGTCGGCCCGCCGCAGGATTCGGGCGATCAGCCGGTGCGCATTCATCTTCGGCTCGAAGCGCTCGAACAGGGCGGGTAACGGTGTGAAGAGCACGCTCACCACGAGCGCCACGAATCCCAGGATCCACCGGGCGGGCTGGAACGAAGGATCGACGTGCATTCATTCAGTATGTGATGTCGATCGAAAGAGGTCGTTGCTATTTTTCGCACTTGCGATCTTCTGGCCATGAAAAAACTCGTTCGCGTAACGGCCGGTCGTCGCGTGAAAGCAACTGTCGTGCGCGCGAGACAGCCGCAGTGCAATAAAACTTCGGACCCGTCAGTCGCGCGCCAGCCGGGTGGGGATCCACACCTCGGAGTGCAGCGTGCGGTGCACCGGGCACTTGTCGGCGATCTCCAGCAGCCGTGCCCGTTGCTCCTCGTTTAGCGGCCCTTCGAGCGTGATCACACGCTCGATGCGGTCGATCCGCCCGTCTTGCGTTTCGCACTCGGCGCAATCGGTGGCATGGATTTTGTCGTGCGTGAGATCCACGGCGACGCGCTCGAGCGGAAGTTTCTTGCGCTCGGCATAGAGCCGCAGGGTCATCGCGGTGCACGCGCCCAGGCCCGCGAGCAGCAGGTCGTAGGGCGAAGGGCCGGTGTCATCGCCTCCGGCGGAGGCCGGCTCGTCGGCGCGCAGCCGGTGCCGGCCGGCATCGATGTGCTGCGCGAATTTCCCCTCGAGCGCCTCGACCACGCGCACCCCGGGCACCGGTTCTGCGGCGGATTCGGGTTCGAGGTAGCGCGAAGCCCAGGCGGCGAGCACTTCGGCCGCGTAGGCCGCGTCCTCGGCCCGGGTGAGCAAATGATCGGCGTCGTCCAGCGAGACGAAGCTCTTGGGGTGCTTCGCCGCCATGAAGATCTTGGCCGCGTTGTCGATCCCGACGATCGTGTCGCGCGGCGAGTGAAAGACGAGCAGCGCCTTGCGCAGCGAAGCGAGATTTTTTTCGGGGTCTTGACGGTCGAGGTCGTCGAGAAACTGCCGACGGATACGGAACGGCCGCCCCCCGATGTTGACCTCGGCTTCGCCTTTCGACTCGATCTCGGTGCGGCCGGCGGAAACGAGCCGCGAGACGTGCGCCGGATCGAACGGCGCGCCGAGCGTCGCCACGGCACGAACCTCGGACAGCTGCTCGGGTGCCTGCCCCGCGGCGGCAAGCACCGCCGCCCCGCCGAGGCTGTGCCCGACGAGGATCTGCGCCGCGCGATGGTGCTCGCGCAGGTACGCCGCGGCAGCAAGGAGGTCGCCGACATTCGAAGAAAAGTTGGTCTGCGCGAATTCGCCCGCCGAGGCGCCGAGCCCGGTGAAATCGAAACGCAGCACCGCGATGCCGCGGCCCGCGAGCGCCTGGCTGATGTAGGCCGCCGCGCGCGTGTCTTTGGAGCAGGTGAAGCAATGCGCGAAGAGCGCGTACGCGCGCGGCGTGCGCGCGGGCAGATCGAGCCGCGCGGCAAGCTCGGCGCCCTGGGTGCCGGTGAATCTCACGGATCTGGAATTCATGTGCTCTCCCTTGCCGGATTGGTCGGCCGAAGGCGGCCCACCTGACTGCTACACTGCGGCCCCGCATGGCTCACGATATCGACACGCCCTCGCCTTGGGTCGCGCGCTGGACGCGGCTGGCGCGCGTCGGCGAGGCGCTCGATCTCGCCTGCGGCCGCGGCCGTCACGCGCGTTATCTTGCCTCGCTCGGGCACTCGGTGACCGCGATCGATCGCGATGCCGAAGCCCTCGCCGCGCTGGCGGGCGTGGCCGGCGTAAGAACGATACAGGCCGACCTGGAAGGCGGCCGCGAGTGGCCGCTGCCGGGCCGCCTGTTCCAGGGTATCGTCGTCACGAATTATCTGCACCGACCGCTGTTCCCGCACTTGCTCGAGGCGCTCGCCCCGGGCGGCGTGCTCATCTACGAGACCTTCGCGCGGGGAAACGAGCGCTTCGGCAAGCCGTCCAATCCCGAGTTCCTGCTGCGCGAAGGAGAGCTGCTCGAGGCGTTCGGCTCCCGGTTGACGGTGGTGGCGTTCGAGCAGGGCAGCATCGACCTGCCGCGACCCGCTGTCGTACAGCGCTTTTGCGGCGCGCGCGCGCCGGCCGACGAAATCGCGCTCGAAATCGGCGCGCAGGACCGCTAGAATTCTCCTTTGTTCCGCACGAACGAGGGTCGGCATGATCACAGGAAGCCTGGTAGCCATCGTCAGCCCGATGCACGAAGACGGCCGTCTCGATCTGGCGCGCTTCAAGAGCCTGATCGACTGGCACGTGCAGGAGGGCACCGACGGCATCGTCGTCGTCGGCACCACGGGGGAGTCGCCGACGGTCGATTTCGACGAGCACAAGGAGCTGATCCGCATCGCCGTCCAGCACGCGAAGGGCCGCATCCCCATCATCGCCGGAACGGGCGGCAACTCGACCGCCGAGGCGATCGAGCTCACCGAGTCGGCGAAGCAGGCGGGCGCGACCGCGTGCCTCTCGGTGGTCCCGTACTACAACAAGCCGACGCAGGAGGGCCTGTTCCGGCATTTCCGCAAGATCGCGGAGACGGTCGACATTCCGCTGATCCTGTACAACGTTCCCGGGCGCACGGTCGCGGACCTGCAGAACGACACCGTCCTTCGCCTGGCCCAGCTGCCCGGCATCATCGGCATCAAGGATGCGACCGCCAATATCGAGCGCGCGAGCGATCTCATCAAGCGCGCGCCGCGCAACTTCGCGATCTACAGCGGAGAGGACGCCGCGGCGCTGGCCGTGATCCTGCTCGGCGGACACGGCGTGATCTCGGTGACCGCGAACGTCGCGCCCAAGCTCATGCACCAGATGTGCGCGGCGGCGCTGGTCGGCGACGTGAAGAAGGCGCGCGAGATGAATTTCCGCCTGCTGGCGCTGCACCAGCGGCTCTTCGTCGAAGCGAACCCGATCCCGGTGAAATGGGCGCTCGCCGAGATGGGGCTGATCGAGCCCGGCGTCCGGCTGCCGATGACGCCGCTGTCGGACCGGTTCCACCAGGCCGTGCGCGAGGCGCTGCACGAGGCGGGCGTCGCCCTGCCCGGGCTGCGCGTCGTGGAAGGACGCGGTTGATGCAGCGGCGGCTGCCGCTCGCGCTGGCGGCGGCTTTGTGGCTGGGCGGTTGCGGCACCGAGTTTGTCGAAGGCAAGCGCGTGGACTACCGCTCGGCGGCGACGGTGCCGGGGCTCGAGGTTCCGCCCGACCTCACTGCGCCCGCACGCGAGGGTCGCTTCGCCATTCCCGAGCAAGGCAAGTCGTCCGCGACGCTGTCGGCCTACCAGGCCGAGCGCGTCTCGGGCAAGCCGCTCGCCGGCGGGGTTCTGCCCGCGGCCGAGAACGTGCGCATCGAGCGGCAGGACGGCGAGCGCAGGCTGGTGGTCGACGAGCCGGTCGAGAAGGTCTGGCCGGTGGTCAAGAGCTTCTGGCAGGAAAACGGGCTGCTCATCGACCGCGAGCTGCCCGAGACCGGGATCATGGAGACCGATTGGGCGGAGAATCGCGCGCGGATTCCGCCGGGGTTCGTCAGCCGGCTATTCTCGGAATCGATGCCGGAGCTGGACAAGTACCGCACCCGGCTTGAGCGCAGCGCCGACGGCAAGCGCACCGAGATCACGATCAGCCACCGCGGCATGGTCGAGGTTTACACGAGAAGGGATCCCGGGGAGACGGTCTGGCAGCCTCGTCCTCCGGATCCCGAGCTCGAGGCGGAGTTTCTCGCGCGGCTGATGGTCCGGCTCGGCGTGCGCGAGGAGAAGGCGCAGATGGCCGTGGCGAGCGCCGCGGCCGAGCCGCGGTCCAACCTCAAGAAGGCCGCGGACGGCTTCGAGTCTCTGGTGGTGCCCGAGCCGTTCGATCGCGCCTGGCGGCGCGTCGGTCTCGCGCTCGATCGCGTCGGATTCACCGTCGAAGACCGGGACCGGCAGAGCGGCCTGTATTTCGTGCGCTATGCCGACCCCGACGCGGGACTCGAAAAAAAGGAGGAGGAGAGCTTCTTCTCGCGGCTCGCCTTCTGGCGTTCGAGCGACTCCGCCAAGGGCAAGCCGCAGCGCTATCGTATCGAGGTTCGGCAGATCCAGGACGACAGCCAGGTGCGCATACTCGACAAGGACGGCGCGCCGGACACGAGCGGAACGGCGCGGCGCATCCTGGCTGTCCTGCACGAGCAGCTCAAGTAGATGCTGCGCTTTGCCTCGCTCGCGAGCGGGAGCCAGGGCAACTGCCTCGTCGCCGAGGCGGGACGCACCCGGGTGCTGCTCGACTGCGGGCTGAGCGCGGCCGAGGCGCGCCGCCGCCTGGCGCGGCTCGGCCTGTCGCCGTCCGATCTTTCCGCGATCCTCGTTACGCACGAGCACGACGATCACGCGAGCGGCGTGTTCGGCTTTGCCGCGGCGCATGGCCTGCCGGTCTGCCTAACAGGCGGCACTCTGCGCGCGGTTCGCGAGGCGGGCCAGACGGTCGACGGCGTCGAGACGCGTATCGTCGACGGCCGGACCGAGATCGCGATCGACGATCTGCACGTGCGCCCCTACACCGTGCCGCACGACGCGCGCGAGCCGGTGCAGTACGTGCTCTCGGACGGGGCATTCCGGCTCGGCGTGCTGAGCGACATCGGCGCGCCGACGCCCCACGTCGAGCAGACCTTGTCGGGCTGCGATGCGCTCGTGCTCGAATGCAATCACGATCTCGAGATGCTGTGGGACAGCGGCTATCCGAAGTGGCTGAAAGAGCGTATCGCCGGCCCTTTCGGCCATCTCGACAACGGCTCCTCGCAGCGCCTGCTCGCGGCGCTCGACCGCTCCCGGCTGCAGCATGTCGTGGCCTCGCATCTCTCGCAGCAGAACAACCGGCCGCAGCTCGCGCGAACGGCGCTCGCTCGCGCGCTCGGATGCGAGGAGGAGTGGGTCGGAATCGCCTCCCAGGAGGACGGATTCGACTGGCGGGAATTGCGTTAGCCGGGAAACGGTCGCTCAAAGCCCGAGCGTAGTCGGCGACACGGCCGGAAACGACGCTCCCCAGATCTCGAGGAAGCGGCCGCGCATCGCGAGCGCCTCGGTCTCATCGTGGATCCCGAGCCCGCCGCGAAAGAACCGGGCGACGGGACGGCGCACGTAATGCGCGGCGTCGAGCACGAGAAACGCGTCCTGCAGCTCGCGTATTTCCTCGTGCGTGCGATTGACCTGGATCGCGTGCGAGTAGCGCGCGAGCAGATTCATCATGCGGGCGCAACGCCGGGTCAGGTGCTCGGGGTCGTGCAGCGCGATGTACAGGCGGCGCGTCCGGCTCGCGCGCAGGAAGGTTTCGATCAGCTCGATGCGCGCCGCGGAATCGAGACGCAGCGACGAAAGGTCCGGATCGAACACGCGCAATTCGCGCCCCGATTGAGCGAGCAGGCGATCGACGGCGTCCTGGAATCCCGCCTCGGTGTCGAACGACTCGTAGTGGGGCTGGGGTGCTTGACTGTCGGCGTCATTGCTCATGTTGCAGCCTCCAATTGCAGATAGCCGTTGCAGTACCACGCGTGGATCAGATCGGCAAGGCCGGCGCGGGCAAGCGCACGCCCGCCGGCGCGGCGCGCATCGGCCAGCGCCGCAAGCGCGGACCGCTGCCCGCGTGGCGCCGTAAACGCGTCGCCGTTGACGTAGTACCGGGCGCCGCGGTAGAGGAGCTGAGTCTTGGGGTCGAGGACGGCGTCGCTGCGCTTGAGACGGCGCGCGAAGACGGGCAGCGTCATTCGTCGCCGCGGGCGGGCGAAAACGACGTTCGGCTTGGGCACGCTCAGATGCTCACCGAGGAAATCGACGATGTCGCGCCGCGACCAGCGCAAGCGCCGGACCGCTTCGGCCGCGTAGCGGCACATCGCGTCCGGGACTTGCGCCGGATGCGTGGCCGGCTTGAGGCCGGGGTCTCGATATTCGGCATCCGGCAGGCCGCGCGCGTGCAGCCAGTCGAGAAATCCCGCGGCGAGCTCGGCGCCGCGGGGCGCCCGAAAGCCGATCGAGACCGTGCATCCGGGCTCGAGCGCAACGCCGTCGTGCCCCCAGCCCGGCGGAAGGTAGAGCAGGTCTCCCGGCTCCACGAGGTACTCGTCCTCCGCGACGAAGCCTTCGATCAGCCGCAGCGGAGCCTCGGGAACCGTCGTGAAGCGGCGCGGGCGGCAAATGCGCCACCGTCGCCGCCCGCCGCCTTGCAGGAGAAACACGTCGTACGAGTCGAAGTGCGGTCCGACCCCGCCTCCGGGCACTGCGTAGCTGACCATCACGTCGTCGAGCCGGGCCTGGGGAACGAAAGCGAAGCGCCGCAGCAATCGGTCCGCCGCCGCGACGTGCAGATTGACGCCGCTCACGAGCAGCGTCCAGTTCGAGCGGCCGCAGCGATCGAGCAGCGGGCGCGCAATCGGACCGTGAGTCACCTGCCAGCGCATGCCCGAGCGGCGCACGAGCCGGGATTCGACGTCGCTGCGCGCGGCGAGCGCCGCGAGCGCGCGCTGACCCAGAACGCCTTGGAATCCGGGCAGCGCGCCTCGCACCAGGAGCGGGCGCCTTTGCCAGTGCGTGCGCAGGAACCCGCGCGGCGTCAGGCCGCCGAGGATGGGATCGTGCATTGCCAAATTATAGGCAGCGAGAAACGTCCGTGCGGTTACGAAACAGTCGCCACCTCTTGCCAAGCCGCGAGCGCGATGTTTTAGAATCGGCGCACATGCTGCTACCGGGACAAATCGCGCCGACGTTCACTTTGCCCGATTCCGACATGCAGGCGATCAGCCTGTCGGATTTCAAGGGCAAGAAGAACGTCGTCCTGCTTTTTTACGCGCGCGACGGTTCCCCCGGCGGCATCATGGAGGCGGCTGACTTCTCCGATCACGAGGACCAGTTCGGCAAGCACAACTGCGTGATCCTCGGCATCTCGCAGGACGATTGCCTGACCCACGCCGCTTTCCGCGACAAGCACGGCGTGTCGATCGGGTTGCTGTCGGATCCGGAAGGCGAGGTGTGTCGCCGCTACGGCGTGCTGCAGGACAAGGACACGGAAAACGGGCGCCGCGTGGCTCTCGTGCGCTCGACGTTCGTGATCGACAAGAAAGGCGTCATCCGGCACGCGGCGTACGGGGTCAATCCCCGTCATCACGCGCTCGAGATCATCGACGTGGTGAAGAAGCTGCGCGCGTGAGCGTCGTCGCGCGCGATTCGGTCGTTTCGATCGCGCTCGAGCTTTCCGATGCGCAGGGGGTGCGCCTGCACGGCGCGGAAGAACCCCTGACCTATCTGCACGGCGGCTACGGCGCTTTGCTCGAGGCGCTCGAGGCCGCGCTCGAAGGCAAGCGCGTCGGCGACACGGTGCAGCTGCAGCTCGAGCCCGAGCACGCCTTCGGCGACTACGACACGAAGCTCTTGCGCGTCGAGTCGAGCAGCCGCTACGGAGACGGGCTCGAGATCGGGATGCAGGTCGAGGACGCGTTCGGCGGCGAGGCGCCGCGCCTGTATACGGTGACCGACCTCGCCGAAGGCAAGGTCGTCCTCGACGGCAACCACCCGTTCGCCGGAATGGCGCTCAGGTTCTTCTGCCGGGTGCTCGCCGTGCGCGCCGCGACGAGCGAGGAAATCCGGCGCGGCGCACCCGACGCGCCTTGAATCCGCGGTCTCTGCTTGCGCGGCTCGCTCTCGCGCGCGGCGATTATGCGGTACAAATACGCGGAAGCGAGTTCGCCGCGCGGCGATTCGAGTTCCTTCATATGCACGGGGCGGGAGAGATGGCCTATCATTGTCGACGGAAAACGGCGGAGCGCGAGCTATGGGAATCGTGATGGATGTGCTGTCTTACGGGGTCGGCACGCTGGCCGGGTTCGCGCTCGTTTTCGTCCTTCTGTTTCTGTTCATTCGGGACGTCACGCAGAAAAAGCACGGCGTCCTGCGCAACTACCCGGTGATCGGGCGGCTGCGCTACTTCTTCGAGGAGCTGGGCGAGTATTTCCGCCAGTACTTCTTCTCCGGCGACCGCGACGAGATGCCGTTCAACCGCGCGACCCGGGCCTGGGTCTATCGCCTGGCGAAGAACGAGGGCGGCATGATCGGCTTCGGCTCGACCTACGACCTGCGCCAGGCCGGGGCGCTCATTTTCGTCAACGACGCCTTCCCGGTCCTGGAGGAGGAGCGCCTGCCCACGCCCTCGCTGCCGCTCGGCGAGGGCTATGCCAAGGAGCCGTTCGCGGCGCGCTCGATCGTCAACATCAGCGGGATGAGCTACGGCGCGATCTCTGCGCCTGCGGTGCGCGCGCTCTCGCGCGGCGCGGCGATCGCGGGGTGCTGGCTCGACACCGGCGAAGGGGGCCTCTCCAGCTACCATCTCGAGGGCGGCTGCGACATCGTGATGCAGATCGGCACCGCGAAGTACGGCGCGCGAGACATGCAGGGCAATCTCTCCGCCGAGCGGCTGATCGAGCTCTCGCGGTCGGTGAAAGCGTTCGAGATCAAGCTCTCGCAGGGCGCAAAGCCGGGCAAGGGCGGCGTGCTGCCGGGCAGGAAAGTCACCGCCGAGATCGCGCAGATACGGGGCATTCCGGTAGGCATCGATTCGATCAGCCCGAACCGGCATCGTGACATCGCGAACGTGAACGAGCTGCTCGACAAGATCGCGTGGGTGCGCGATCTGACCGGGCGCCCGGTCGGGGTCAAGACCGCGATCGGCGGCTGGCGATTCCTCAACGAGCTCGCCGACGCGGTGCACCGGCGCGGGCTCGAGGTCGCGCCCGATTTCCTCGTCATCGACGGCGGCGAAGGCGGCTCGGGCGCAGCGCCGCAGGCGCTCGCCGACCACATGGGGCTCTCGATCGACGAGGCGCTGCCGCGCGTGATCGACTCGCTGCTCGAATCGGGCCTCAAGCAGCGCATCCGCGTGGTCGCGTCGGGCAAGATCGTGACCTCGGCGCGCGCCGCCTGGGCGCTGTGCGTCGGCGCGGACTTCGTCAACACGGCGCGCGGGTTCATGTTCTCGCTCGGCTGTATCCAGGCGCTGCGCTGCCACCAGAATACCTGTCCGACCGGCGTCACTACGCACAACCCCCGGCTGCAGCGCGCCCTCGTGGTCGAGGAGAAGTACCTGCGCGTCGCGAACTACGCGACCAATATGAACCGGGAGATCGACATGATCGCGCATTCGTGCGGCGTGCGCCACGCCAGGGACCTCAAGCGCGAGCACGTGCGCATCGTGCAGGGGAACGGGCAGACGATGGCGCTCAGCATGCTCTATCCGTACCCCGAACCGAAAGTGCGGATGAGGGCGGCGTGACACGGGCGCTGGTCTTGGCCGCGGCGGCGATCGCCGCGTTCCCCGCGTTCGCGCTCACCTCGGCGGCGAAGGAATTCATGGCGATCGCGCAGCAGCTCGAGCCCGTGCACTGCGAGAAGAGAAAGCTCAGGCGCGAGATCGCGCTCGCCGAAATCGAGGGGCGGCAGGCGCGCGCGAGCGAGCTGCGCGCCAAGTTCGACTCGCTCGGCAGGGACCCCGAGACGGCGCGGCTCGAGGCGCGGCTCGGCGATCTCGCGCGCCGCATCGCCGACGGCAAGGGCGCGACGGCCGATCCCGAGGACCTCGATGCGATCAGCGCGCAGCAGCGCGGGGCGTATTACCGGTGCGAGTAGCACGCGCAGCCGATTACAAGCTGCCGTAAAATAACAAGATTTATGACCGGCAGCCGCGGCGAATCGGGATGATGAACTTGCAGGGCGGAGAACTCGCCGCGGCGGTGCTCGACACGGCGGCGAAGCTGAGCGAGAAGGACGACGAGAACGCACTCGCCGAGACGCTGCTCGCTGCGATCGCGCTCTACAGCAGCGCGCGCGAAATCCGCTTGCTGAGCCTATTCAACGAAGCGTGCGACACCGAGTTCGACGCGACGAACCTCGACTCCGCCATGGCGCGGAACTGGCTCGGCGAGCGCGAACCGCCGAAATACGTGCGCGAGGACAAGGAACTTGCCGATTGCCTGCGCACGCAGCGGCTGGTGAGTAGCGAGGGGTCCGGCGGGGAGAAGCGCCTCCTCATCCCGGTCCCGGGCGCGCGCAACGTGATGCAGCTCCTCGTGATCGAGGGTGTGCGCGAGCTGCGGGTGGCCGAGTCGCTGCTCGAGATGCTGGCGCGGATCTACGGCAACCAGCTGCTGCACGTGATGCGCAAGGAACGCGACGCGCTCACCGGGCTGTACAACCGCCAGTCCTTCAGCGAGCGGGTCAAGCGGGCGACGGTCAACGCCGCGGCGCCGCGGCGCCGCGCGAGCGATCCCGCAGAGCCCCGCCACTGCTTTGCGCTGCTCGATATCGACCATTTCAAGCAAGTCAACGATCGCTTCGGCCACGTGTATTGCGACGAGGTCCTGATCCTGCTCGCGCGCCTGATGGTGCGCTCGTTTCGCTCCGGCGATGTGCTGTTCCGCTACGGCGGCGAGGAATTCGCCGTCATCCTGCCAGGAGTCGACGGCCAAACCGTCGTGGGTGTGCTCGATCGGTTTCGCGCCGCGGTCGAGGCGTTCGAATTTCCGCGCATCGGCCGCAAGAGCGTGAGCATCGGCGTCACCGAGATCGCGCCGAACGACATCGTGCAAGACATCGTCGGGCGCGCCGACCAGGCGCTCTACTACGCCAAGGAACATGGCCGCAACCGCGTGTGCAGCTACGAGACCCTGCTTGCATTGGGTGAGCTGAAGCCGTCGAAGATCGCGGTGGGCGATATCGAGATGTTCTAGCCTAGCGCTCTACGCTCGCTGCGGCCGGGCGGGTACCGGACTCGGCGGAGGCGCACTTCGCGCAGCGCCGCGTTTCCACGATCAGCCAGATGCTGCCCGCGATCAGCGCTGCGAGAGAGAGCTGCAGCAGGAGCGTCGACGGGACGACGTAGTACCCGAGGAAGAGGAGCGCCGTCGTCGCGGTCGCGAACCCGAGCAGCCAATGGTTGCGATGGCGCCGGTAGGCGAGAAGCTGACCCAGCCAGGCGAGAACGAAAAGCGCCTGTACGCCCAAGGCGACATACGGCTCGAACGGCGCCAGCCAGCCCAGGCCGAGCGCCGCGCCCACCAGCGCGACCTTGGGAAAGCACACGGGACAGAGGGTCGCCGCGAGGACCGCGCCGGCGGTGCCGAGTTTCTCCAGGCCGAGGCGCGCCATCGCCGCTCGCGGGCCGTGCCTACCGCGGCCAGAGCCAGCCGAAGGCTCCTGCGGTGAGCAGCCCGTACACGAGTCCGTCGAAAACGGACTTCAAGGTGGCGCCCCAGTCGCGCCGGTACCAGATCGAGTTCTGCAGCAGCGCGAGCGAGTAGCCCATGAATGCGCCGCAGCCGACGATCTGGAAGACGGCGAGGTAGTCGGCGCCGGGACCGAGCGCTCGGCCGGCGATGTAAGCCGCGAAGACGCCGACCAGCAGCGAATACAGGAACCAGAGCAAGAGGTTCATCGCCATCGACGGCGGGCCGCCCGGCGCGACCGTCATCAGCACGATCGGCCCCTTCCTCATCTTCTCCACGAACTGCGGATTCTTCATCCCGGCCGGCGACCCTGCGTGCGGCAGGGCGTAGTCGCCCGGCGGAATGTCGAGGCGGCGCAGCGCCTCCAGGGCCTCGTCTTCGTTGCGTAGCTTGCGCAGGTCGCTGCGGTGGTAGGTCAGCAGCATGTGAATGATCGAGCTGACCACGAAGACGATCACAGCCGAGAGCAGGATGGGAAGCCACAGCGATGTGAGGGAGACCATGCGCACCTCCGCGAGCGAGCGAAGCATCGTAGAACCATCGCTCGCTCGCGGCAAGCGGCTCAGCGTGCGAGCAGCTGCCAGATCAGCGTGACCTGGGAACCGAATCCCACGGCGAACGAAAGGGTGCGAACCCAGGGTATGGCGAATGTGTAGGACAGGAAATGAACCAGGCGGGCCCAGAAGTAGACCACGCAGGCCAGCGCGGTCGCGTTGTTGCTCACGCCTGCGGCATGGGCCGCGAGAACGAGCGCGGCGAAAAGGACCAGATTCTCGACTGCGTTCTCATGCGCCGCCATCATGCGCTTGGCCCAGGGCGACTGGGGCTTGGGGTTCTCCGGATACCCGACCGCGTCGGTCAACCCCCGTACGGCGATCCGATCCAGGATGTAGGGGACCCACATCACGGCGGTGAGCGCGGTGACCCAAACCAGGTAGGTGAGTTCTGTATTCATATTCATTGATTCCTCCTTTGTTGAGCATGAATGAAACGGCGTGATGCCCGATTACCGGCTTTACCGGCCTCGCTCGGAAGGCGCGCCGGAAATACCGATTCCGATGGATAACAGGGTCGGGAACGGATTGCTTCCCATTGCACGGTGAAACAATCAAATCCGACCCGCCGCCCTCCTCATGCCGAAGCTCACGTATCGCCTGAGGGCGTTTCGGTCAGCCAGCGCTCCGCCTGATCGAAATCGGTGAATATCTTCAGATTTACGCCGCGGTTGACGGCGACGTGCTCGACGAAATTGTCCGGCAGCACGACCTCGGGCCGATTGAGGAGCGCGATCCGGTCGATCGCGCCGCGCGTCTTTTGCGAGTATTCGGCGACCTGGTAGCGGGCGATGATCGGCATCTCCCCCTGTATCCTGCGGCAGTCGAGCAGCACCTTGCGGCGCCCGCTCGCAATCGCCGCCTCGAGCATGCTGTCGATGCAGCGCTTGCCGGCCGCGACGCTGAACTCGCCGAAGAAATCGGCCAGCAGGTAGGGGCCATGATCGCTGATCGTGAATTCCTGGGTCATTCGGCGGCATCAGTGATGAGCGGAATGGGGCTTCGCGCCATGAGCATGATAACCGTGCAGCACCGCATGGCCGCGTCCTCGCGAGATCAGCCAGCGCACGACCGGAAACGCTGCGATCCCGGCGATGACGAGCGACAGCGCGAGGCTGCCCCAGAAACGGAATTCGGTCAGCCCGGCGTCCATCGCGCCGGGAATCGCTAGCATCACGGCGTTGTCGACGATTTCCATGATGGTGATGGAAGCCGTATCGGCGGCGAAGGCGAGGGACAGGGCGGTCTTCATTGCCATGCCCGAACGCAGCAAGGGCAGCATCGTGAGCAGGTAGCCGAAGAAGAACGCGAGCACCACCGCGAGCGCCACCGTGCTCCAGTTGCTCAGGCCCAGCGCGGTGCCGATGACCATTCCCAGCACCTCGCCGATCGAGCAGCCGGTGAGGCAGTGGATCGTGGCGCTTAGTGCGAGGCGATTCAGGGAGGTTTGGGCGGTGCGACGTGCGGTGTCGTTCATCTTTGGGTTCCGAAGATTCGCTCTCGATCACGCTCGCGCGCGCAGCAGCTGCGCGGTCGAGACCACGGTGGCGTACTCGCCCTGGAGGTTGGCGAGAGCCATGGCGTGCACTTCCTCGGCCGATCGCGGCCGGCCGTCGAAGTCCTGCTTGTCGAAGGTTGCGGTCGCGTCTGACACGACGTAAGTCTCGTAGCCCAGGTTGCCGGCCATGCGCGCCGTCGCTTCGACGGAATTGTTGGTGATGACGCCGCAGACGACGAGGCACGAGATCCCCCGCTTGCGCAGCAGGGAGTCGAGATCGGTGCCGATGAACGCGCTGTTCGTGTGCTTGGTCACGACGGTTTCGCCGGGCAGCGGGAGAACCTTGAACTCGCAGCCTGCTCTAACGACTAACTGTGTAACCGGTTAGCCAGCTGACAAGTCAGGACCTAACCTGGCAGATTTCCTATGAACCCTAATGTGAGACCACCCACGAAACCAGCAACCCCAATCCATGCCACAAGCGCTAGT
>JBFGLA010000022.1:0-15776 GCA_041576355.1 Burkholderiales bacterium | reverse complement strand
CCGCGCCCGAGATCGAGACGCTGTACCTCGAGGGCACCAGCGCGCCCGGCGCGCCGGCGGGCCATCGCTTTCCGACCGCGAGCGGCAAGCTCGAGTTCTGGACCGAGGCGCTCGAGGCGAAGTTCGCGACCCTGGGTCTGTCGGCGCTGCCCGAGTTCTACGCCGAGCGCGAAAGCCTCGTCGAGCTGCCCTATGTCGAGCTGCTCGACGCGGACGGCGACGCGGGCGTGATCTCGCCGTTCTGCCGGCCCGACGGCGCGCCGGGCGCGCTCGTACCTTCCAGGTACAGCGTCTCGATCTCCGCGGCGGTTTCGCTCGCCACGGGCTGCCTGACCCAGCGATAGGGCCGGGCGTGCAGCCGCTCCTGTGTCACACCGCGCAGAAGGTCGTTGTCGATGCAGACTTCGTCCCAGAAGACGCGCGGATCCTTGTAGGCTTCCTTCAGGACATCGGAAAAGCCGAGGCGCTTGCCGAGCTCGATCCAGATCCAGCCGTCGGCCTTTGCCTCGCCCGGCGGCTCGATCATCTTGTCGATCCAGACGATGCGCCGATCGTCGTTGCCACGCCCGATCTCGCCTTTCTCGATCCCGGTCGCAGCCGGCAGCACGTAGTCGGCGAATGCCGAAGTCTCATTCGGAAAGAGTTCGATGTGCACCATGAGGTCGAGCGCGCGGAACGCCGCGCGCGCCGCCTCTTGCCCGGGCCAGAGCGACATCGGGTTGTTGCAGGCGATCAAGGCCCGAATGGGGTAGGGCTTGCCGCGCGTCATCGCCTCGGTCCAGCCGGTGGGATTGCGGCGCACGCGTGACTTTGCGAGCTTCGGCCGGCGATCGGCCGGCGCATTCGGTGCGATCGGCGTGCCGTGGCTCATGTTGAAGTAGGCGCCGCCCTTTCGTCCCCAGTTGCCGGTGATCGCCGCGAGGAACATCAGCACGCGGTTGATCTGGGTGCCGTTCGTGTGCTGGTTGACGCCGCGGCTCGCGAAGATCACGCAGCCGTCGGCCGCCGCCACTTCCTCGGCGAGGCCGCGGATCTGGGCGGCGGCAAGGCCGGTGATCGGCTCCGCCCACTCCGGCGTGTAGCCGCGGGAAAGGACGAATTCGCGCCACTCCCCAAAACCGAGCACCCATTCGGCGCAAAAGCGCGCGTCGTGCAGGCCGTTCGCGAGGATGTGGTGGCACATCGCGAGCCCGAGGGCCATATCGGTGCCCGGTCGGATCGCAAGCCACCGATCGGCTTTCGACGCCGTGACGGTGAGCCGCGGATCGACGACGACCATCTTGGCGCCGTTACGCAGGCGCCAGTCGTTCACCATGCCGAAATACACCGGCCGCGTCTCGGCCTGGTTGTCGCCGATGTAGAGATACAACTTCGCGGAGCCGAGATCGTCGGGGGTGTAGCTGTTGCCCGAACCGATGCGGCCCTGGGTCAGCTCGTAGGCAACATTTTTCGCGCTCGCGCAGAATGGATCGGTGCCCTCGTGGTTCGGCGTTCCCCAAAGCTGGGCGAAGAGCCGCGTGTACCCGAGATAGTCGAGCATCCCGGTGCGGGTGCCGATGAAGAGGGCGAGCGCCTCGGGGCCATGCGCGTCGCGGATACCGATGAGCTTGTGCGCGATCTCATCCAGCGCGTGCTCCCAAGAAACGCGCTCGAAGCGGTTCTCGCCACGCTCACCGACGCGTCTGAGCGGGTGGAGCAGGCGGTGATCGCTGTGGTAGAGCTGGAGCAGGAGCTGCGACTTGGGGCAGACGCGGCCGGCGAGGAGCGGATCCTCGTCGTTGCCGGTGATTCGCACAAGCTCCTGGCCCCTGAAATGGTACTTCGTCGAGCAGCAGTTGAAGCAGATGTTGCAACCGCCGGGAACGACGCGGTCGGCTTCGGCATCCTTTCGCTCAATACCGTACGGAAAGGCGGGCCGAACTTCCAGCGCCGCACCCGAGGCGACGACGGGACGCACGTCGGCCGCCTGTGGCGCGAGCCGCTCCAGGTACACGGTCGCCGGCCCGAGGAGGAACGGATCGCCGTCGCGCAGCGCGCGCCCGTCACGCTCGGCGCTCGCAATCAGCGCGTCGCGGCGGCCGAAGGAAATCGCGCGGGTCGGGCAGACGCTTGCGCAAGCGGTCGTCTGGCCGGCGGCGCGCCGGTCGGCGCACAAATCGCATTTCACGGCGTGATGGCCCTGCGCGTCGTAGCCCATCGCGCTATAGGGACATGCGATCACGCATTCGCCGCAGCCGGTGCAACGGTCCTCGTTCACGCTCACGACGCCGGTCAGCGGGTCCTTGATGATCGCCTTCGGATTTACCGGGCAGGCGCGCAGGCACGCGGGCCGCTCGCAGTGCTGGCAGGTGACGGTCAGGAACGTGAGCCCCGGCTCTGTCGCGCCGCCCGACCAGACGACCTTGGTGCGGTATTCGCCCGGCCCGAGCCGGTGCTCCTGCTTGCACGCGACCTCGCAGCTCTTGCACCCGGTGCAGCGCTCCAGGTCGATCATGAGCGCGAGACGCTCGCTCACCATCTGGTACCCCATGCCATCAGATGCCACCACGTGATCGGACCGCCGTCTGCGACATATCCGGCGAAGAAAGTCACCGTGACCACGTGCACCAGCACGCCGAGCATGAAGATCCAGGCGAGCAACAGGTGCAGCGGGCGCCACCACGCTTGCGCTGGCCCGATCCCCCGACGGGCGCCGAGGAGGCGCGATTCCTCGTTCGCGAGCCTGACGTAAGTCGTTGCGAGCCGCGGGCGGCGGATGAGGTGGGATAGCGTCACCGAAAACGTCGCTTCATCGGCACCGGGATCGAGGCCTTCGAGCTGGCGGCGCTTTTGCGAGATCAACTCGCGCAGCCGCGCTCGGATTGCTTCGTCGGGCGCGACGAAGGGTGCCCTGGCAGCGAAGGTCGCGGCCATCCGGCGCGATCCTTTCAGGCGTGCCCAGATCCCGACGACGGCGAGGGCTGCGATCGCTGCGAGAAGCAGGGCCGGCGCACGACGTAGATGGCCGCCGGAGTGAATCATGACGAGGACGAAGCCGATCGACGAGCACCAGACGTGGGCGTTGAACCAGGCGACCGGGTTCGCGCTCGCTGCACTTCGTTTCGCAAGCGCGAACGCTGCGGGAATCAGCAAAAGGAGCGCGCCCACGACGCCCGTGAGGTAAAGTTCGGGACTGCCCGGTGTGCGCCACGGCTCGGCGAGCCACGGGCGCAGCGCAAACCACGCCGCGATTGCAACGAGCGCAGCCGCCGCGAGTTGCACGAGCCTGGCGTCGGAAAGATGCGGTATGCGCGCCACGTTCGCCTCCAGGATCGTTCGGCCGGCGATTGTCGCATCGATCCGCCGGCGCACCGGCTAGAGCGCGCCGATCGCAAGGCCGGCAGCGAGGGTTGCTCCCAGCTCCTCGCATTGCGCGATCATTTCCGGGGTCAGCTCCTTCAATCCGATCACGCCGTCGTGGGCCTTGCGTAGCCGCAGCCCGGTCACGATCCGCTCGATCGAAATCAGCGCGCCGCTGCCGTCCAGCCCGGCGCCGACGAAAACCGCGTACGGCCGGCCTGCGACCTGGCCTTCGCAGGGATAGAAGACCCGTTCGAGGAAATCCTTCATCATCCCCGACATGTAGCCGAAGTTTTCCGGGGTGCCGAGAATCAGCGCGTCCGCGCCGAGCACGTCCTCGGGCCCTGCCTCGGCGCAACGCTTCACGATCACGCGGACCTCGTCCTGCGCCTCGGCCTCCCGCAACGCACTTCTCGCGCCGCGCTCGACTGCCTCAGCCATGTGCGCCGTCTTCACGCCGTGGGTGTGATAAACGATGAGGAGCCTTTTCACGGTAAGCCGGCGCGAGTCGCTCAGATCCGGACCCGGCTTGCCGGATGCTGGCGGTAGAACAGCCTGAGCTGATCGTACGCGTCGGGATAGCGTTGCTGCGTTTGCATCGGGAGCGCGAAGAACGCTTCGCTGATCACGGCGAAGAATTCCGAAGGATGTTCGGCGGCGTACGGGTCGAGCCAGGTGTCGCGGCCGCGCTCGACCGCGTTGCAGAACCCTTCGTACGCCTGCTTGAAGACTTCAGCCCACGCGCGCCGGCTCATGTCCGCGTGCAGCGGCGGCACGCCGTCGGCTTCGCCGTTCGCCATGTCGAGCTTGTGCGCGAACTCGTGAATGACGACGTTCATCCCGATGTCGCTCACCGCGGCATCCCAAGAGATCACCACCGGGCCGCCCGGCATCGCCTCGCCGGCAAGCTCGTCGTCCCATTCGTGCACGACGCCGCTCTCGTCGACCTCGCTGCGCCGGACGCGGAAGTCACCGGGGTAGATGACGATTCCCGTCCAGCCTTCGTACCAGTCGAGTCCCAGCTCGAGAATCGGCAGGCAGGCCTGCGCGGCGATCGCCACCCGCATCTCGTCCGTGACCTCGAGTCCGTGCGTACCGGTGAATTCCTTTTCGGCCAGGAAGAGCAGGGTCAGCTCCTTCAGCCGAGCGGCATCGTAGCGGTCGAGCTCGCCGAGAAACGGCAGCGACAGCAGGGCGCGCCGCCAGAGGGATTCATCGATGCGGTGTTTCTGCAGTATGCGCCGCCGGCGCCAGGCCTTCAGCCAGCGCATCGAGGGAATCGCCGCGCACCGGCGCCACTCGGCGCGCGCGTGAGGAGACTGGAGAAATTGATGAAGGATGTCCTGTGATCGAGTTCGGCCATCGCTCGATTATGAGCGCCCTGCGCGCCGGGCAGAAGTGGCAACGGCTCCGGGGCCGTTGCTAGGTGGCGGCCGACCCGGGTGGCAAGAGGCGAACGACTCGCTGCGCAAACTCGCGCCAGCCGATCGTCTTACTTACGAAATCATTCGCCCCCGCGGCATAGCCCAACCGCATCGACTCGGAGTCGTCGTGGCCGGTGATCATGATAACCGGGATGTCGCCGCCACGTGGTCCGCTGCGAAGCTCGCGGCAAACCTCGAATCCGTCCATCCCGGGAAGGCGAACGTCGAGCACCACCAGGTCGGGCGCGAGATCCCGGAACGCGACCAGCCCGGACTCCCCGTCGACCGCGTGCGCGACGCGGTAGCCCGCCTGCTGCAGGACGACTTCGACCAGAAAGCGGGCGTTCTCGTCGTCGTCGACGACGAGCACCAAGGGCGCGGGGTGCGGGGAGCCGCTCACATCGCCGTCCCATCGATCTCGGCTTGCAGAAGAGTTTCCGCCCGGCTGTACGCGGCCGTGAGCTCGCGGACCAGTTCGGAAGCCACATCGGGAGGTTCGGCGCGGGCCCCAAGCTCGATCTTCTTCGCGATTTCGCCGACGCGCGCGGCGCCGATGTTGAGGCTGCTCGACTTCAGTGTGTGCGCAGCGTGCGCCAGGGCCGCGACGTCGCGCGCCGCGGCCGCGCTGTTTACAGTTTGGACCAGATTGGGCGCCGTGCGCAGGTAAAGACCGACCGCTTTCGCCACCAGCCCAGTCGCTCCTTGCCGCTCGATCTCGCGCAGAGAATCGAGCGCTTTGCGGTCGAGCGTGTCCAGCGGGGCGGGCGGGACGGAATCTGCTGCGGCGAATGCGGGATCAGAGCGGCGCTCGAGTTTGAGAAGACGCTGCAGCTCAAGCGCAAGGCCATCACGGGTGAACGGCTTGCTCAAGTAGCTGTCCATTCCGGCATCGAGACAGCGTTGCCGGTCGCCCTCGAGGGCATACGCGGTCACGGCGATGATCGGGAGTCGGGGCGGCGCGAGCTCGCCGTGCGCCTCCATTTTCCGAATCTCGCGCGTCGCGGAGAAACCATCCATGCCCGGCATCTGGCAGTCCATGAGCACGGCGTCATAGCGCTGCGCGCGAAGCGCTGCAAGCGCCTCTTCCCCGCCGGGAGCGATGTCGCAACGGTGCCCGAGCGCCTTGAGCATCCCCAGGGCGACCTGCTGATTCACCGGATTGTCCTCGACCACCAGTATTCGATGGGCGGGGGCACGAGAACCCGCGTGCGCCGGCGTATGCCTTTCCGCGACTCCCGATGCGATGTCAGCGGCGGTGTCCGGAACCGAGGCGGAGCGCTCGAGCGGCACGACGAACCAGAACACGGAGCCCTTCCCGGGCTCGCTGGTGACGCCGAATTCGCCCTGCATCAGCGCGACGAGCTGGCGGCAGATTGCAAGACCCAGTCCGGAGCCGCCGTGCTTCTTTGTGGCGCTGCCGTCGGCCTGGACGAACGGCTCGAAGATACGCGATTGCATCGCCGGCTCGATTCCGATTCCGGTATCGGCGACCTCGAAGCGGATCCGCACCCGATCGCCGTCATCTGTTTCCAGCCGGATCGCGATGGTGATTGCGCCCTTTTCCGTGAACTTGACCGCGTTGCCTACCAGGTTGACCAGCACTTGGCGCAGCCGCCCGCCGTCGCCGCGAAGCGGCCGGGGAATCGAAGGCTCGACTCGTACGTGAAGCTCGAGCTGCTTGATTCGCGTGCTCTCGCCGAAGAGTTCTGCCACCGAAGCCGCCAGGCGCCGCAGATCGACGTCGGCCTTGACCAGCTCGAGCCGCCCGGCCTCGATGCGCGAGAAGTCGAGAATGTCGTTGAGGATCCCGAGCAGCGCGTTGCCCGACTGGTGAACGATCTCCGCGTAGCGGCGCTGCTGCCCGTCGAGCTCGGTATCGAGCAGCAGCTGCGTCATGCCGAGCAAACCGTTCATGGGGGTGCGGATCTCGTGGCTCATGTTCGCGAGAAACTGCGACTTCGCGAGGTTCGCGGCCTCGGCCTTGTCCTTGGCGCCGCGCAGGTCGGAGGTGAGCGTCTCGAGGCTTGTCGCCATCGCGTTGAACTCGCGCCCGAGCTGGCCCAGCTCGTCGTTGCGGCGGACTTCGACCCGGGTGCCGAGCCTGCCTTCGGCGATCTCCTGCGCTCCCTTTGCAAGAGCCTCGACCGGTGCCGAGAAGCGCCGCGCGAGCGATGCTGCGAGAGGCGCGGCCAGCACGAGCATCAGCGAGGCCAGAAAAAGCGAGTCGCGGGCGAGCGTCGCATCCTGCGCTTCCGTGCGCGCGAGGGAAAGCTCGACGTACGCGTAACCGATGACTTCGCCGCCCGCAAGCGCCACGGGCTGCAGGATCGCGAGACACTCGCCATCGCGTTTCGTCTGTGCTGTTCGCGCCGCGCGGGCCTGCTCGAGGTTGGGCGATAGCGCGAAGTGCAGGCCTCGATCGGGGTTGCGCCGGGTCCCGTCCGAAAGCAGCCGGCCGTCCGGATCGAGCGCGAGCGCCTTGATGACATCGGGATCGCTGCGCGCGGCTCCCAGGACGAGCCGCATGCGGTCGACTGCCAGCAGGTAGATCGGGTCCGATAGATTGTGCGCGAGGTTCTCCGCGATCGCGACGCCCTTCTCGCTCGCTCGCGTTAGGTTGAGGCGCCGCAACTGCTCGATGTTGTACCAGGTCAGCAACCCGCCCGCCAGCGCGACGAGCGCCAGCGTGTAGAGAACGAGCTGCAGCCGGATACCGAGGCGAAATCGCATGTCAGCGGTTCGTGGCGGGGCCCAGCTCCCTCAACAGGCGGCGCATCGATTCGAGCGCCCGCTCGGCGTCTTCCGGCAGCGGGTCGAAGCGGCTCGTCCTATCGAGCGACTCCAGCAGAGTCTTGCCTTTTTCAGTGCGCTCCAACTCGATCAGCATGTCACGGATGCGAGCGACAAGCGCCGCGGGAAGGTCGCCGCGGACGCTGACCAGGTTGCGCGGTACATTCGGCGTCTCCAGCACAACGCGCATCTGCGCGGTTTCCCGCTTCAGGAATCGCTCGTAATCGTGCTCGCCCACGCCTGCCGCGTCGGCGCGACCGTGCAGCAACCAGGTCAACGAGTTCGCATAGTTGTCGGAAAAGACGTATCCGACTTCGTCCGCCTTGACGGAGGCGCGCGGGCCCGGCACTTCACGCAGAACAAGGCCGGAGCGCCGCAAGGCGGCAGCGGGCAGGAAGTAGCCGGATGTCGAGTAATTGTCCTCGAAAGCGATGATCTTGCCGCGCAGATCCTTAGCGGAAACGATGGGGCTGTCGGCGCGTACCAGGACGAGGGAGCGGTAGCCCGATTTCCCGCCTTTCCAGCGTCGCAGTAGAACTTTCGAGCCCGCGAGGTGGCCTACGGCGAGCGTGGGATACGGGCTGTCGAACATCAAGTCTGCGCCGCCGCCCTTCATCAGCTCGGCCAGTTCCGGAATCGAGCGCACCACGAGAACCTTGCCCCGATCGACGCCGAACTCGCCGAGACCGTTCGCGAGATGCTCGGCCAGAGGGTGGAATTTGGCGATCTCTTCGGTGGGGTTTCCCGAAATCGCACCGATGATGAGCGGGCGCGCGGCAGCGGCGGTCGTGGCAGCAAGCAGCGCCGCGATAGCCGCGAGCAACCTGGTCGAACGGGACATATCGGCTCCTTTCAGGGTCGGATCGCGTGGGCGCGTCGCGCGGATCTTTCGCCAGCTTAACGGGGAGAAACGACTTTGCGCCGACAGCTTTGTCACGACGAGAATCGAGGCGTCGCCGGCCGACGACGCCGTGTCGAAATGCTCATGGGGCGGAGACGCAAGCTCACTTGCCGGATTCGATCCTGTTTCTTCATGCGGAACGCCGACATGTCGCCGCGATGCGAGAATCCCTTCAATCTTTCCGCGCTAACTCCCGTTCCCGCCTCGAAATCCCAAGATTGCGTGCCGGGCGCGAGGACCCGCAAACTGCCAGCATCCTAGACCCGAACACCGCGCATCCCGCCGTTCTTGCAAAAACTTGCGCTTTCAGCCGGACGGTCAATCGAACCCCTAAAATTTCACACTCCGTGATCGGCGGCCGGCATGGTTTCCGTCCTCAAGCTACACCCTCAAAGCAGCGCGGCGGCGCTTGAACCGCTGGCTGATGGACTCGCAAGCGAAGATCGGGCGCTCGTCGCGCATGCGCTCGAATTTGCCGAGCCGCTGTACAGGGGGCAAACGCTCTCGACCGGGGAGCCGGTGTGGATGCACGCGCTGGGCCTCGCGGCAAATCTTGCCTCGATCGGCCTCGATCCCGTCGCCCGTGCCGCCGGCGTTCTGTTTGCCGCGCCGAAACAGCTGGGCGGAGTCGAATCTCTGCGCGAGGCCTTCGGCGAGCAGGTCGCGTCCCTCGCCGGCGGGGTCGAACGGCTCTACCGCTTGCGCGTGGCGACACGCCCCGGTCAATGGGTGGAATCGCCGGGAGAACGCGCAGGTAAGGGCGAGCAGAGCGAGATCCTGCGCAAGATGGTGCTCGGCATGGTCGAGGACATCCGCGTCGTCCTGATCCGGCTTGCGAGTCGAACCCAGACGCTACGCTGGTTCGCGAAGAACCCGGATCCCGAGCGCCGCTCCTACGCCCAGGAAACGCTCGATATCTACGCGCCGCTCGCGAACCGCCTGGGCGTCTGGCAGCTGAAATGGGAGCTCGAGGACCTCTCGTTCCGGTTCATCGAGCCCGAGCTGTACAAACGCATCGCGCAGATGCTCGACGAGCGACGCGTCGAGCGCGAGCGCTACATCGCCGGCGCGATGGCGGCACTGGCAGGCGAGTTGAGAGCGGCGGGGGTGAAGGCGCAGATTACGGGGCGGCCCAAGCACATCTACTCGATTTGGAACAAGATGCGCACGAAGGGGCTCGACTTCTCCGAACTCTACGACGTTCGTGCGCTCAGGGTTATCGTGCCTTCGGTCAAGGACTGCTACAGCGCGCTCGGAGTCGCGCACGATCTGTGGCAGCCGATCCCGAAGGAATTCGACGACTATATCTCGCGGCCCAAGGGCAACGAATACCAATCGCTGCACACTGCGGTGATCGGCCCCGAAGGCAAGACGGTCGAGATTCAAATCCGCACCGAGCAAATGCACCGGCACGCCGAATACGGCGTCGCTGCGCACTGGCGCTACAAGGAGGCCGACGGGACCGCGAGGGCGCGCGGCTCCGCCAAGGCCGAATCGGCGTTCCAAGAGAAGATCGCCTGGCTCCGGGAGCTGCTCGCGTGGCGCGACGAGGTCGCCGATAGCGCGAAATGGACGGAAAGGACGCGCCGGGCGGCGCTCGACGAGACCGTTTACGTTCTCACGCCGCAGGGCAAGGTCATCGACCTGCCCGCGGGAGCGACCGCGGTGGATTTCGCCTACGCCTTGCACACCGACCTCGGACATCACTGCCGCGGCGCCAAGGTCGACGGGCATATCGTCCCGCTCGAGACGCCGCTCAAGAGCGGCCAGCGAATCGAGATCATTACCGCCAAGACGGGCGGCCCGTCGCGCGACTGGCTCAGTTCCGAGCGCGGGTTCGCCAAGACTCCGCGGGCGCGCCAGAAGATCCGGCAGTGGTTCAATGCCCAGGCGCATGCCGAAACGGTAGCGGCGGGGCGCCTGGTCGTGGAGAAGGAAGCCCGGCGCGAGGGCGCGACGCAGGCGAGCTTCGATGCGCTTGGCGCGAAGCTCGGTTTTGCCAAGACCGACGAGTTGTTTGCCGCGGTCGCGCGCGACGAACTGAACCTGCGCCACCTGCAGGCGGCACTGCGGGAAATGGTGGGCGCCCCCGCGGCGAGTCCGCCGCCGGTCGCTCCCCCGGCGCCGCGCAAACCGCACACCGGCACGGCGCAAAGCGACGTTCTCGTCGTCGGCATGGATCGCCTCCTGACGCAGCTGGCCAAGTGCTGCAAGCCGGTCCCCCCGGACCCGATTCGCGGGTTCGTCACTCGCGGCAAGGGCGTTTCGGTTCATCGCGAGGACTGCGCGAGCCTGAAGCGGCTCGCCGAGCGCCATCCGGAACGCTTGATCGAGGCCGACTGGGGCGGGAAATCGGGCGGCGCCTACACCGTCGAGATGGTCGTCACGGCCACCGATCGCCAGGGTCTCTTGCGCGACATAGGCGACGCGCTTGCCCGCGAGAGCGTCAACGTCACCGCGGTAAGGACACAGACCCGCGACGAACTCGCATTCATGCGCTTTACGTTCGACGTCGTCGATCTGGTCCAGTTGCGGCGAGTCTTCGCTGCGGTGAGGGAAGTGCCGGGGGTCATCCGGGTGGCTCGGGTCTGACGGCTGGAATAGAATTCGGGCGGCACGTAACACTCAAAAGAAGAGGAAATTCACTTTGCAGGCTTTGCTGTCGCATCCTGCGGTCCAGGCGGGGATCGCCCCATTAATCGTCGGGTTGGTGATCGCGGGTCTCGGACACCCGTTGCGTCTTTCCGGGCTCGCCGCTGCCGGAGGCTTTCTCGCCGCCGTGTATCTGATCGGCAACTTTGCGCTCGAGCCTCTGACGGCGACGAGAAAGATCGTGCTGCTCGGCATGGCAGCGCCGCTGATCGGGTTGCTGGCCGACCTGGCATTCAAGCCGACTCGAATGGCAGGCGTTGTCCTGGGTGCGCTCTTCGGCCTCGGTGCGGTGTGGGTGTTCTGGACGGTGCTCGCGCAGAAGCCGACTCCTCAGGCGTTCCTCCATGGCGGCGCGGTTGCGGTTTTCGTAATGTCGGTCGTCGCGTTCACGATGACTCTGTACGCCGACCCCGTGCGCGCCGGCGCTGCCGGAATCGGGCTTGGCTTCGGCGCGGGTATCGGCTCGGTGATCGGCGCCTCGGCGCTCATCGGACAGTACGGCATCGCACTCGGCGCTGCCTCGGGTGGCTTCGTGCTCTTGGTGATGATCGCCGGCAATCGACTCGCCGCCGGCGCGACTTTCGTGCTGACCATAGCCGTGATTTCTGCGCTCCTCGCTGCCGGTGCGGCGCTGCTTGCGAAGTTTCCGTGGTACGCTGCCGCACTGCTCGGCTTGGCGCCGCTCGCGGTGCGCTTGCCGGTGCCGCAGCCGGCGAATCCCGCTGTTCAGACCGTCGTGGCCTCGATCTACTCGATCGCGGTCGCCGCCGGCGCCTGCGCGCTCGCGTGGACGGCTGCGCGCGCGGGAAACTGAATTCCTCGCTCCATCAACCTTAAAGGAGTCTTGCAAGTGCATAAAGCTGTCGTTTGTGCCCTGGGATTCGCGTTGCCGCTCGTCGCTGCAGCCGCGCCCGAGGCCTATGAGCTGGACCCCACGCACACTTACCCGCACTTTTCCGTCGATCACCTCGGGGTGTCGACGATGTGGGGCCGCTTCGACAAGTCGAGCGGCAGATTCGTCATCGATCGCGCAGCGAAGACCGGGTCGGTCGAGATCGTGGTGGAGACGGCGTCCATCAACACGGGCGACTACGAGAAGGGCAACCGGCCGCGCTCGCGGGACGAGCATCTGCGCAACGCCGATTTCTTCAACGTCGCGGAGTTTCCGCGCATGACGTTCAAGTCGACCGCGGTAAAGTTCTCCGGTGATGCCCCGAGCGAGATACAAGGTGAACTGACACTGCTCGGAGCGACCAAGCCGCTGACCCTGAAGGTCGAGCACTGGGTGTGTAAGGATCACCCCTTCAGCAAGAAGCCGATGTGCGGCGGGAACGCGTCGGGCGCGATCAAGCGCTCCGATTTCGGCATGAAATACGGAATCCCCGCCGTCGGAGACGAGCTCAAGCTCTACATCGAGTTCGAGGGCTACCGGCAGTAACCCCGGAAATTCGGGATCCGGCCGCGCCGACGCTAGCCGAGCAGTACGAGCAGCCAGGTTACGCCGGCTGCCGCAAGCGAAAGCATTACGGCGGCGCTGCCGAAATCCTTGGCGCGTTTGGCCAGCGCGTGCTCTTCGTGCGAGATCCGGTCGACGGTCGCCTCGACTGCGGAATTCAGCAGCTCGACGATCAGCACGAGCAGCAGGCTGCCGACGAGAAGCGCGCGCTCGACCCCGGTCTTCCCGAGCCACAATCCGAGCGGTACCAGCACGGCTGCGAGCAGCAGTTCTTGGCGAAAGGCGTCCTCGTGACGGATCGCCGCGGACAGTCCCGCGAGGGAATAGCGGGTGGCGTTGAGGATCCGGCGCATGCCGGTCTTGCCCTTGTACGGGTTCGACATCTCGCGGCCGAATGTAGCACGCGCAACCGCCCGGATCGGTTGCGCCCGCGGGACGCAGATGCTCCGCGGCGCGGCTTACGTTGAGGGAGTCAGCGGTGTGCGATAGAATTTGCGCCCTTTAGGCGCGTAGCTCAGCTGGTTAGAGCACTACCTTGACATGGTAGGGGTCGTTGGTTCGAGTCCAATCGCGCCTACCAACTGTTGTTGGAGCGGACGCCCGGGGCGCCGCTCGTAACTCCGCGCGTTGGAACGGGCGCTGGCGCGCCGTTCACCGCGCGGTTTGTTTTTGAGGGCTCGTGCCGAACATCAAGCTGCCTGACGGCTCGGTCAAATCCTTTCCGGGCCCCGTTACCGTCGCCGAGGTGGCGCAGGCGATCGGCGCGGGGCTCGCCCGCGCCGCGCTCGCGGGCAGGGTGAACGGCAAGCTCGTCGACACCAGCCATCGCATCGAGTCGGACGCCGAGCTCTCTATCGTCACGGATCGCAATGCGGAAGGGCTGGAAATCCTGCGCCATTCGACCGCGCACCTGCTCGCGCACGCGGTAAAGGAGCTGTTTCCCGACGCGCAGGTGACGATCGGCCCCGTGATCGAGAGCGGCTTCTATTACGATTTCTCCTACAAGCGGCCCTTCACCCCGGAGGACTTGGTCGCGATCGAGCGGCGCATGGCCGAAATCGCGCAGCGGGACGAACCGGTCGTGCGCAAGGTTCTTCCTCGCGACGCGGCGGTGAAGTTCTTCCGCGACCAGGGGGAGATCTACAAGGCCGAGATCATCGCCTCGATCCCCGAGGGCGATACGATCTCGCTCTACGAGCAGGGCGGATTCGTCGATCTGTGCCGCGGACCGCACGTGCCTTCGACCGGACGCCTCAAGATCTTCAAGCTGATGCGCGTCGCGGGGGCCTATTGGCGCGGCGATTCGAAAAACGAGATGCTCCAGCGCATCTACGGCACCGCGTGGGCGAAAAAGGAGGACCAGGACGCGTACCTCAAGATGCTGGAGGAGGCCGAAAAGCGCGACCACCGCCGGCTCGGCACGCAACTCGACCTGTTCCACATGCAGGACGAGGCGCCGGGAATGGTGTTCTGGCACCCCAAGGGCTGGACGATCTGGCAGGTGGTTGAGCAATACATGCGGCGCGTGTATCGCGACAACGGCTACCACGAGGTGCGCGGGCCGCAAATCCTCGACCGCAGCCTGTGGGAGAAGACCGGGCACTGGCAGAACTTCCGCGAGAACATGTTCACCACGGCCTCCGAGAACCGCGACTATGCGATCAAGCCGATGAACTGCCCGGGACACATCCTGATCTTCAACAAGGGCATCCGCAGCTACCGCGATCTTCCGCTGCGATACGGCGAATTCGGATCCTGCCATCGCAACGAGCCCTCAGGGGCGCTGCACGGGCTGATGCGCGTGCGCGGGTTCGTGCAGGATGACGGCCACATATTCTGCACCGAGGACCAGATTCTTCCCGAGTGCCTCGCCTACACCGCGCTGCTGCAGAAGGTGTACCGCGATTTCGGATTTACCGACATCATCTACAAGGTCGCGACCCGACCCGAAAAGCGCGTCGGCTCCGACGAGGTCTGGGACAAGGCGGAGGCGGCGCTCAAGGAAGCGCTCGCCCGCTCCAAAGTCGAGTTCTCGATCTCGCCCGGCGAGGGGGCCTTTTATGGTCCCAAGATCGAGTATTCGCTCAAGGACGCACTCGGCCGGGTCTGGCAGTGCGGAACGATGCAAGTCGATTTCAGCATGCCCGGGCGCCTGGGGGCTGAGTACGTCGCAGACGACAACAGCCGCCGGACCCCGGTCATGTTGCATAGGGCGATCGTCGGCTCGATGGAGCGCTTCGTGGGAATCCTGATCGAGAATTACGCGGGTGCCTTTCCGCTGTGGCTCGCGCCGCAGCAGGTGGTTGTCATGAGCATTTCGGAGCGGCAATCCGACTATGCCGCTGAGGTTGCCGGCAAACTTAGAAACGCCGGTTGGCGCGCTGCCGAGGATTTGCGGAACGAGAAAATTTCCTATAAGATTCGAGAACATAGCTTGCAGAAGCTGCCCTATCAATTGGTCGTTGGGGACAAAGAAAAGCAAGCCGCAACGGTGGCCGTGCGCACGCGCGGCGGTGAGGATCTCGGGGCCATGACCCTCGGATCTTTCATCGCACGCCTCGAGAGTGAGGCGGGAGTGCTGGGCACGGCCTGATTATTTTGTGGAGCGGCGGCACCTGGCCTCAGGGCCGGTTCAGTCGTTCAGCGGTTCGCGGGAGGGGTTCCCGCACGGTGTGCACGGCGACCGAAAATGCCATGCTGCAAACGAGAGGCGCTCATAACACTCGAGAGAACGCAACGCATCAATCGGGAAATCACCGCCCCGGAGGTGCGCCTAGTTTCGGATAGCGGGGAACAGCTGGGCATCCTGCCGATTGCCGAGGCGATGCGCTTGGCCGAGGAGAGGGACGTCGATCTCGTGGAGATCGCGCCGCTTGCGAAACCGCCAGTCTGCAAGCTCATGGACTACGGCAAGTTCCGCTACCGCGAGCAGAAAAAGGCGCACGAAGCCAAGCTCAAGCAGAAGCAAATCCAGGTCAAGGAAATCAAGTTCCGCCCCGGCACCGACGAGGGCGACTACCAGGTGAAGCTCGGCAAGCTGATCGAATTCCTCGAAGAGGGCGACAAGGCGAAGGTGACGTTGCGTTTCCGCGGCCGCGAAATGGCGCACCAGGAGTTCGGTTTGCGGATCCTCGAGCGCGTAAAGGCGGATCTCGAGCCCTATGGACAGGTCGAGCAGTTCCCGAAGCTAGAGGGACGGCAGATGGTGATGGTG